>JBFLXS010000449.1 GCA_040755795.1 bacterium
AGTAAAATCTAATCTCTAATTCGCTTTTTGGTATGTGGAATTTGGTGCTTATTTGAGATTTGGTGCTTGGGATTTGGGATTTTTTACTTATCCACTCTGAGTAAAATTTTGACTAATAACTGCTATAAATAGTCTTACCAATCATACCCTTCACATCTTATATTCCTTCTAATGCAACTTGAGCAATTGCATATGCTTCACAATGAGATAAAGTAACTATTGCATTTTTTACGCCCAGCTTATCTGCTATAAGTTTCACTTTCCCCTTTAGACACATAATCGGTCTGCCAAGTTTATCATTCTTAACTTCTATATCTGTCCATTTTACCCCATTTTGCCATCCCGTTCCTATTGCTTTAAACACTGCTTCTTTTGCTGCAATTCTCACTGCATAATGGTGATACTTATTCGTTTCTTTTTCACAGTAACTGATCTCTTCATCAGTAAATGTTCGTCTTATAAATTCCTCACCACTATCTTTAATTGCTTCCTCTATACGGTCAATTTCAATAATATCAATACCTAAACCAAGAATCAATCTATCCTAATCTCCTTGTTGATTGATAAACTTCCTAATCTTTTTCTAATATAATTAGCAATTTTCGAGATATTATTAAGTACTTCTTGACTCCAATAATCATCTTCAATTTGTATAGAAAATTCTTTTTCTATAGAAGTAAGTAACTTCAAAAAGTCAAGAGAATCTAAACCAACCCCATTTGTACTTAATGGTTGATCATTTGATATTTCTATTGATTTTCTTTTGTTCATAATCTTTGTAGCGATAATTTCTTTTATTCGATCCTCAATAGATAGATTCTCTGACATATTATGTTTCCTCTAATTCTTCTCGTAATATTTTACCCATTGAATTTTTGGGCAGTGCATCTCTGAACTCAATTTGGCGAGGTATCTTGTAATCAGCTAATTTCCCCCCGCAAAAGTCAAAAAGTTCATCCTCATTAGATTTTTCTTTTAATACCACAATCGCCTTTACACTCTCACCCAGAGATTCATCCTTTACACCTATGACAGCGACTTCTTTCACCTTGGGAAAACTAACTAATAATCTTTCTATCTCTAAGGGGTCAACCTTTAACCCTGCAACATTAATGATATTCTTCTTCCTCCCAGTAATGTACAAATATCCATTCTCTTTCTTACCTAAATCACCCGTATAACACCATCCATCTTTGAATACTTTCTTGTTTAACTCTGATAAGCGAAAGTATCCTTTTGATACGGCATCACTCTTTACAATAATCTCTCCACTTTCTCCATTTAAGACTTCTTGGTTTTGGTCATTAACAATTTTTACACTCACATTATTCATTGGTAGTCCAACTGATTTAATATTGCTTTCTAAATTTCTGTTTAAATTAATCGATATAGCGCCTGCTTCTGAACTTCCATAATGCTGATTTATTACTACACCAAATTTATTCTTAAATCTCTTAGCTATATTAAGAGATAAAGGAGCACCTGCTGATATGCAAAGCCTGAGAGAACTTAAATCAGAAGTTTCTTCTGTATAACTTTCCACTAAAAGCTCGTACATATAAGGTATACCTGGAAATATACTTATTGACTTAGTTTTAATTATTCTAATAATCTCATGTGGAACAAATTTGTCCAGAAGAACAAGTGTAGCACCTGTTTTAATAGAGGTTAACATACAATGTCCCAATCCATAAGAATGAAATAGTGGTATAACTCCCAAGATATTATCTTTATTTGTAATCCCTTCTGTACTTGAAACATTCTCTGCTTCGCTAACAAGATTCCTATGAGTGCGTATTATACTTTTGGGTTTGCCAGTTGAACCAGAGGTATAAAGATAAAGTGCTTCATCCTCAGGTTTAATATTTCTCTTTATACCCTGATAAGGTTTTCGATTTAATAGTTCTTCAAAAGACAATATGTTATCTGCAGGCTCTATTCCACTTACAATAAAATTCCTAGGGTTACTTAATTTATCCACTTTATCTACAAACTCATTAGCTGTAATCAAAATTTTTATATCACAATGTTCAGAGATAAATTGCAATTCTTCTGGTTTATATCTTATGTCTAACGGTACAGCAATTGCCCCGATTCTAGCTATAGCAAAGAAGCTAATGATGAACTCAAGAGAATTATTGAATAATAGACCAACTCTATCTCCATAATTTACATTAAGTATACTCAAATTAGATGCTAAATTAGTAACTTTACTTTGTAATTCGGAATATGCCAACTCTTCATTTTTGAATGATATAGCAATTTTATCTGAGTTGTTAGTAGTTGTTTCCTCCAACATTTTTCCTAATGTCATTTTTCTTCAACCTGTCCCCCAATAAAAACTTGACAATCTTTAATTAATAGGTATAATAAAGACAGAGGGCACAGATAGAACTACCAGTTAGTTTACCTGTCTGTCGCCCTCTAAGGGTCGCGGGATGCCAGTCCAGAGCGACCCTTTTTCTACTAATAACCCCTTTAAGCTGGGTAAAATCTTACAGAGTTTCTAATCACGCCAAAATTCTATTTCTTACAAGCTTCTTTTCCCTCAAGCCATTTTTCTGTGCCTATTTCCTTCCTCTTCAAAAGTTCCTGCTGTCGGGCAGAAACTGCTTTCTTTGCCTCTTCTTCACTTAGAGACGGGTCGTAGAAACCTGTAAATGTCTGGCATGGCAATTCATCACACAGCCCACAATGCTCCAACTGTTTCTTGTTAACACAGCAATCGTACAGTGGACAAACTTCAACCTTCATCTGAGTTGTCCAGAACGGCTTGCCATTCACATTACCACATCCTTGGCACTGCTGCTTTTCAAAGTATTCACAGGTTCCACAATACAATCCGCATACAGGTGCTAAATTTTTGTCTGGCATTTTTTCACCTCCTCATTTTTTATTAATTTTTATGGTAACTATTCAGCAATGTAGTTTCGTCATTTTTTAACTGTCTTTTTTTATCAAACCTGAAAGGTTTAAATTTTACATAACCGCAGGAGAAACCTGCGGAAACGAAACATCTACGACATCTCAACC
>JBFLXS010000450.1 GCA_040755795.1 bacterium
TATTGAATACAATACTAATCTTCAACTAAAAGTAATGAACCCAGACAATACTGTAATTTTTGCTACTAATACTACTTTATTACTTACTTCTAAAGGTTCTATCAGTATAAGTTTTGATGTTCCTTTATCTAAAGATGCAGTTGAAGGGATATACATCATTCAGGCAGAGGCAAATAGGGGTGGAAAGAAGATAGGATTAGATACAACCTGGTTTAAGATTTTAGAAGGTATTCCAGGACTTGAATTAACCCTTCCAGAAGCTATTATTCCCAATTCTACCAATGCCATTCCATTTACTCTAACCAATCCTGGGATGTCTATTATTGAATCAAGTACCCTTACTGTTTCATTTATAGACCCGGATAAAAGTTTACTGTGGCATGGGACATCTACATTTAGTGCGGTGGCTATTGCTGGGTCTTCTACCTTGAATATTAAGATCCCGATAAAAATAATCAACTTTGGCATCTATGAGTTATTTTATACCCTGAGTTATGAAGGGAAAATTTTGGTGGGCTCAAGGGAAATTAAATGTGATGCAATTATTAAGGTAGAACAAGATAAGACAAAGTATCGAGTAAGGGAAGCAATAAAATCAGAGGTAGAAATAATTAATAGAGGTAAATTTAGACAAGACCTAAGAGTAATTAGTTTTATTGATGAGTTTAATCTTAGTACGACTACGGCATTATCTTTACTACCATCTAAAAAAGGAAGTCTTACACTTACTACATTTATTCCAGTGAGTGCAACTGTGGGGTATCATTATGGGACTGTCTGCGTCCAGATTGGTAGTTCTACTAAATATGAGCAATTTAGGTTTTATATCCCGCAGGCAAGATTAGAAGTTAAATTTAATAATAAAAGTTATAAGCCGGGGGAAAGGGTAAATATTTATGTCCAGAATATCGGCGGTGTCCCGGATAGTTGGGATTATACTATAAGATTATTTGATACAATAGGGAATGAGGTTTATACAGGTGAAGGAAGTATAGATAATTTATTTCCAGCAGATGATGAGAGAGTAATAGGATTTGATATTCCAGCTGGACTAATAACAGGAGATTATATAATAAGCTTAATTACAACTGAGCAACTTATACAGTTAAGAGAATATTTTGATAGATATATCAGGATAGAAGGGATAGAGGCAGATATGAGTATATGGACTGATAAGAAAACATACTCTATTAATGAAGAAATTAATGTAAATGTAAAGATAGATAATAAAAATGAGGCGATTCAAAATGCTAAGTTGAGCCTGAAAGTAAGAAGTAATTATCCTGGGTGGAAGACTTTTACTGGATTAAAAAGAATTTATGATATTAAAGTTGATGGTAACTATGTCTGGTTTGCAACTGATGGGATTGTGAAAAGATATAATAAGGTAGATAATAACTGGGATGTTTATAATAAGATACGCGCTGAGATAATAGCAGTAGATGGGAGGTATATCTGGTTTGGGACAGGGGATAGTGGTGTATCACGATATGATAAGAAAACCGAGAGTTGGACAACTTTTACCCAATATAATAGTGGGTTAGTGGATAATTATATTAGTTCAATAGCAGTAGATGGGGAGTATATCTGGTTTGGGACAAAGTATGATGGTGTATCACGATATGATAAGGAAACCGGGAGTTGGACAACTTTTACTCGAGAAAATAGTGGGTTAGTGAATAATGGTGTTGAATCAATAGCAGTAGATGGAAAATATATCTGGTTTGGAATAAAGTATTATGGTGTATCACGATATGATAAGGAAACCGGGAGTTGGACAACTTTTAATAAAGAAAATAGTGGGTTAGCGAGTAATAAGATTAGTTCAATAGCAGTAGATGAAAAATATATTTGGTTTGGGTCACGCTATAGTGATTATGTTGGAGAAAATAGGGGTGTATCACGATATGATAAAGAAACTGGTAGCTGGACAACTTTTCCCCAACACAATGGTGGGTTAGTGAGTAATCATATTCATTCAATAGCAGTAGATGGAAAATATATCTGGTTTGGAACAGGGGATGGTGTATCACGATATGATAAGGAAACCGGTAGTTGGACAACCTTTAATGACGAAAATAGTGGGTTAGTGAATAATAATATTACTTCAATAGCAGTAGATGAGAAATATATTTGGTTTGGGACATGGTATGGTGTATCACAGTATGATAAAGGAAGTCATGATTGGAGCACTTTTACCCAACAAAATAGTGAGTTAGTGGGTAATATGATTACTTCAATAGCAGTAGATGAAAAATATATTTGGTTTGGGGAAAGCTATAATGGTGTATCACGATATGATAAGGAAACCAATAGTTGGACAACTTTTACCCAAGAAAATAGTGGGTTAGTGAATAATGGTATTAGGGCAATAGCAGTAGATGAGAAATATATTTGGTTTGGGACATACTATGGTGTATCACGATATGATAAGGAAACCGGTAGTTGGACAACTTTTACCCAATACAATAGTGGGTTACTGGATAATTATATTATGTCAATAGCAGTAGATGGGGGGTATATCTGGTTTGGGATATTCTATGCTGGTGCAGGAAGAAATGGTGTATCACGATATGATAAGGAAACCGGTAGTTGGACAACTTTTACCCAATATAATAGTGGGTTAGTGGATAATGATATTAGGTCAATAGCAGTAGATGGGGAGTATATCTGGTTTGGGACATACTATGATGGTGTATCACGATATGATAAGGAAACCGGGAGTTGGACAACTTTTAATAAAGAAAATAGTGGGTTAGTGAGTAATAGTATTCGTTCAATAGCAGTAGATGTGAGGTATATTTGGATTGGAACACACTATGGTGTATCACGATATGATAAGGAAACCGGGAGTTGGACAACTTTTAATGAGGAAAATAGTGGGTTAGTGAGGAATTATATTCATTCAATAGCAGTAGATGGGAAGTATATTTGGTTTGGGACATGGTATGGTGTATCACGATATGATAAGGAAACCGGTAGTTGGATAACTTTTAAGAGACAAAATAGTGAGTTAGTGGATAATGATATTCA
>JBFLXS010000451.1 GCA_040755795.1 bacterium
TGTTTGTGTCATAAGTTTGTCCTCCTTATTTTAGTTAGTTAATACTTTTTGTATAGTATACCATAAAATCTTTCGCAGGTCAAACTTGACACTTTATCATATCATCTCTGCGGTGAACGGTTACGAATTTTCAGTGTTTCATCTGTGTGCATCCGGGGCTGAATAGTTACTCCAAAAGCAATACTTAATTGGCTGAATGATGAACAGCAGATTACCTTCAGAAGCCTCGTGATAAGCCTGATTCTTTAGCTATTCTTATCGCCGACTGGTATTCCTGCCGTGTAATACTCCTTGAAAGCATTGGATAATCATAAGCTTGATACATCGGCCGATATTGTGCCATTATATTAACATAGGTATTTTTCGATATTTTGTTAGCAATAAATTCCATTATTTGTTGAGTGCCAGCCAGATTATAAGGCAGGACTAAATGTCGAACTAATAAGCCTCTGGTAGCAATACCTTCATCATTTATTTGCAAATCTCCTACCTGACGATACATCTCAAGTAATACCTTTTTTATTATCTCCGGGTAATCCTTTGCCTTTGAATATTTTTCTGAGACTTCTGAGTCTGCATATTTAGCATCCGGCATATAAATATCTACAATCCCATCTAATAATTTTATCGTTTCAATATTCTCATAACCACCACAATTATAGACAATAGGGATATTCAATCCTTTTGCAATTGCTATGGCTAATGCCTCTACCCAGAGAGGAACAAAATGGGTTGGTGTAACAAGATTAATATTATGACAGCCGAGTTTTTGTAAATAGAGCATCTGGTTGCCCAGCTCTTCTTTAGTTATCTCTTCCCCATATCCTAAATGACTAATATCATAATTCTGGCAAAAAATACACCCCAAATTACAATGGGTAAAGAATATGGTTCCAGAACCATATTTTCCTACTAATTCTGGTTCTTCACCAAAATGAGGATGAGTGCTTGAGACTTTTAAGGTAGCCGTAGATTTGCAAAATCCCAGTTTGCCCTGAACCCGATTAACCTTACATTCTCGTGGGCACAGGGTGCATTTCTGGAGTTTTTGAGTAAGTAAGTTAATCCTTTTTTGTAATTCGCCAGTTTCGTATAACTTGATATAAGAAGGTATAAAGGTCATTTAACACCTTGAATTATTTTAACTGTAACTATTCACCGCAGAGACGCAGAGGAACAGAGAAAAAAGGATTTAAATTAGATTGTGGATACCGGAGATCTTTTAGTTGAAGAAAAAGTTATCATAGAATTAAAAGCAGTCGAGCAACTACTTCCGATTCACGAAGCTCAACTTTTAACCTATCTAAAAATGATGAATAAAAGGATAAGTTTATTGATCAATTTTAATGTTTCTGTTCTAAGAGATGGAATTAAGCGTATAACCAATAGATTTTAATTCTTTCTCTGTGTTTCCGCGTCTCTGCGGTGAATAGTTACTTTTAACTTCTTATAATAAAACCTTGCCTCATTTGCCCAACTTGAAGAAGAAGATACCTTTCCGTAGGCTTCTTTAGCCTTCTTCAGGTCGCCTAATTCCTGATAACATCTACCTATACTTACCCACGCATAATTAATATTGAATTGTTCAGGATATTTCTGGATAATTTGTTGATAGGTTTTAACCGCATCCTCAAAATCCTTTTTTTCTTCATAAATTTGGGCTAATTCTTGCAAGGCAGAAGATGCCAGTAAGTGTTTTGGGTATTTTTTCAGGAATTCTTCAAACAGTTTTTTTGCCTGGTCATATTCCTCTAATTGGACTAAGCAGACAGCTTTGTAGAACATTGCCGGCCTGGTCCATTTACTCCATCCATATTTATCCATCACTTTCTGATATTCGTTGAGTGCCTGTCGATAGCTTTCTTTAAATAGCGGTGTGCATTTTTCATAGGTTGTTTGTGCTTTAGCAAATTGTTGTTCAGCGCCTTTTATTGCCCCGCCAAAAGTCCAGACTAATATAAACCCAACAACGAGTGTGCCTAAGGTTACAAAGGCATAAGTTTGTAATTTAGCTGGATTTTGACGCAAATACTCTATCAACCGTTTTATACCCATCGCTAATACATCTTCTTTGATGTCATGTCTTGTGATTTTTTTCTTTTTCTTTATCTTCATTGATTATCTCCTTTCTTAGTTCCATTTTTAATCTTCTTTTTGAGCCCCCTAATATTATACTTTTTGAACTATCACAATTTATTTAATCTGTTTATCCATCCCTTTTTCACCCCTATGTGCGAGATATTTTTTGTGGTTCAATAATAACCTTCATCGATTCTTTAGCTTCAGCGACCAGTTGAAAGCCAAATTGAATCTGGTCTAATGGCAATCTATGTGTAATCATCTCTTTTACCCGCACTCGACGGGTCCTGATTAGTTCAAGTGCAGTGAGATGGTCTCTTCTATTCCCGGCGTAGGAACTGGTAAGGGTAATTTCATTACGCCAGAAAATGTCTTTAAGAAATAAAGGCGTAGTAAATGGAGCAAAAAATAGTATAGTTCCACCCCGCTCAACTGATTGTAATGCCTGGGAAATAGCCTCAGTGGCACTGGTGCATATTATCACAATATCAGCCAATCGACCATTATTTACTTCTCTAACTCGTGTTGGGACATTTTCTTTAGCCGACACCGTAAAATTTGCTCCAAATCGTGTCGCTTGAGTGAGTCGATAGTCACTAATATCTGTGGCAATTATTATTCCTGCACCACAAGATTGTGCCAGATGGATATGCAATAATCCCGCCATCCCACTACCCATAATTAGAATACTATTGCCTGGTTGCATACCGGCTATTCTTTGTCCCCTTAAAACACATGCTAACGGCTCAATAAAGGTTGCCTCTTCAAAAGAGATTTCATCAGGTAATAAATATACTCCCCGGTCAACATTAATTGCTGGCAGATGGACATATTCGGCAAAACCACCAGGCTCAAAATGGGTTTTTCGTAATGTCTCGCAGACCGTATGATGTCCATGCAAACAGTAATGGCAGGTGTAACACGGTACATGATGGGAAGCAGAAAT
>JBFLXS010000452.1 GCA_040755795.1 bacterium
TATCCTTTTTTAACCGCAAAGAACGCAAAGAAATTAACCGCAAAGAACGCAAAGATTATAGTGCTCTGTTAAGATTGAAGTTGCATGTTACTTAGGTAATCGGTAATCAGTAATCGGAGATAACAGGCCATTGTTTTCTCTTCACCGATAACCTGATAACCGATAACTTTCTAAACATAGCAAAGCAAACTTAACAAAGCAATAGGTTGTTCACCACCTTATTTTCCTTCCTTTGCGTCCTTTGCGAAATCTTCCTTTATACCTTTAAAAGACTTGAACATTGAGTATCACAAAAAAATCTCGGTTAGCCACTTGACAATTTAATTTAATGATGATATAATTGGTTAAGGTAGGATAATGGGTCAGTGAAATGGGGGATTCTCCTGAAAGTAGGAAGTAGGAAAGGGGGAGACATTGCCCCCAGAAGAGGAATACCGTGCACATCCTTTATCCCTTTCCTACTTACCTACTACCTACTTGCCTACTATTTTCATTGCTCTGTCCTCCGCAGGTTAATGTTCATTCCCCCCAAATAACTGAGGTATTACAAGGTAGGTGATATAGAATATGAATAAATTAAGCGGAGCTCAAATTTTAATTGAATCATTAATTAAAGAAGGTGTCGAGGTCATATTTGGGTATCAAGGTGGGTCAGTTTTGCCTGTTTTTGATGTTCTCTTTGATGCCCCGATTAAATTTATTATGGTCAGACATGAACAAGGAGCGGCACATGCGGCTGACGGATATGCCCGTTCAACTGGCAAAGTCGGTGTTTGCCTTGCCACTTCAGGACCTGGTGCGACTAATTTAGTTACCGGTATTGCAACCGCATATATGGATTCTATACCCATAGTTGCTTTAACCGGACAGGTCCCAACACCGATGATAGGTAATGATGCCTTTCAAGAAGCAGATATTGTTGGGATTACTCGACCGATTACCAAACATAATTATTTAGTTAAAAAAACATCTGAATTAGCCCGAATTGTCAAAGAGGCTTTTCTTATTGCCTCAACAGGTAGACCAGGGCCAGTCCTGATAGATTTACCAAAGGATGTCAGCACGGCCACATCAGAATATAAACATCTCGAAAAGATTGAAATTCGTGGTTACAACCCAACCTATTCAGGACATCCGGGACAAATTAAGAAAGCCGCTGAATTGATTGAAAAGGCGAAAAAACCAGTTATCTATGCGGGTGGTGGTATAATTAGCTCGGGTGCCGATAAGGAACTCCTCGAATTAGCCGAAAAAACTTCTATCCCGGTTACCACGACATTAATGGGTATAGGTGGGTTTCCAGGAACTCATCCTTTATTTCTGGGTATGTTAGGTATGCATGGAACTAAATATGCCAATTTTGCAATGGTGGAGACAGATTTAATTATTGCTATTGGTGCTCGATTTGATGACCGCATCACTGGCAAATTAGATGAATTTGCACCAAATGCCACCATTATCCATATTGATATTGACCCGGCATCTATTAGCAAAAATATTCCTGCTCATCTCCCGATAGTTGGTGATGTCAGGTGTGTTTTAAAGGAATTAAATAAGATAGTCCAACCACCCACAATTGAACCCTGGCTTAAACAAATAAATAAATGGAAGGAAAAACATCCACTTGTTTATAAAAAAGGTGATTCAAAATTAAGACCACAGTTTATAATTGAAGAGATTTGTAAAGTTACCAACGGTAAGGCGATTATCACGACTGAGGTTGGGCAAAATCAGATGTGGGCGGCTCAATATTATAAATGCGATTATCCACGACATTTCCTGTCTTCAGGTGGATTGGGGACAATGGGTTATGGTTTTCCAGCGGCTATTGGTGCCCAAGTTGGTAATCCTGATAAAATCGTCTTCGATATCGCCGGTGATGGCAGTATCCAGATGAACATTCAGGAATTAGCCACAGCTATTCAGTATAAATTACCCGTAAATGTGGCTATTCTGAATAATCAATATTTAGGGATGGTGAGACAATGGCAGGAACTTTTCTACAATAAAAGATATGCCCAGACATCTTTAGCCATATCGCCTGATTTTGTTAAATTAGCCCAGGCTTATGGTGCCGAAGGTATCCGCGTCACCGAAGAAAAGGATGTTCGTAAGGCATTGGAACAGGCAATTGCCTCGCCAAAACCTGTTTTGATTGATTTTCGAATCGTAGAGGAAGAAAATGTCTTTCCAATGGTGCCTGCCGGCGCGGCTTTAACCCAAATGATTGACAGCCTGGCGTAGAAAAGGAATAGGATTGGGGCCAAACCTTGATTATAGAATTCACCATCGATGAGAAGAATAAAAGCTTTGAATATTTGTAACCGTTCAGGCTATGCATCAAAAGTGTCCGAAAGGGGATAAGGAGATAAGAGTGATATGGAGATAAGATAATAGAAATAGATTGAAATTTATAGAAATAGGTAGAAATTGATTGTGGAAAACAACAAATTTCCATAAATTTCTATTACTCGATATTCAAGTTTTTTTGTAACTATTCACCACGAAGGGCACGGAGAGCACGAAGTGAAATTTGATGAATTATCGAATAGAGTCATTGGATGCACTATAGCGGTGGATCGAACTCTTGAGCCATGTTTGTTTGAATTCAAGTGGAAAGATTGGAAGAAGGCATAAAAAGATTTGTTCTGTAACATCTTAGTGTCCTTCGTGTTCTTCGTGGTGAATAGTTACGTTTTTTTAAGATTAAGTGGTTTATCCTTTTTTAACCGCAAAGAACGCAAAGATTATAGGTTGTTCACCACCCTTTTAATTCCTTCCTTGAGTCTTAATACATTGAAATTTATAAGCAATTAACAATATTTGAAAGTTCGTTTTCGTTTATAGACCTGTTTTCCTTTCTTTGCGTCCTTTGCGAAACCTTTCTTTGCGCTCTTTGCGGTTAAATCTTTATACCTTTAAAAAACTTGAACATCGAGTATTAGTTTCTATTAATTTCAATTTTTTTAATAATATCTCCCTATCTCCTTAATCTCCACATCTCCTTTTGTT
>JBFLXS010000453.1 GCA_040755795.1 bacterium
ATAACCTGATGACCGATAACTGATTACCTGAATTTCACTTCAGATGGCTAAAATGTTACGAAATATATATCCTCAAGGATGGGATTAAGCGTATCGTCCATAAATTTTAATTTTCTTCTCTGCGTCTGTGTGTCTCTGCGGTGAACGGTTACACCCTGAACTACCCTCTATGAGGTGATAACGAAATGAATGATTATAAAATCAGAGTTTTAGAAATCTATAATGAAAAACAAATCTGTGATGAGATGAAAAAGATAAGTGTTGACCCTAAAGGAATTGATTTAATGGCGAAAAAAGCAGTATGCCGGGTGATAAAATTAGAAGATGTTGCTCTAAAACCTGCCCTTATCTTTAAACAAGAAATGCTTTCCATCGGCGGTGAGGCGGCTCTAACTAAAGACGCCATCTCTCTCAACTGCAAAACCACAGATGTCCTGCTCATAGGTAGCTTAAAACATTATCAAAGATTAATCAGCAAACTTCAATCCCAATATTTTGGATTATCTAACCTCGCCGATAAGATTGAAGAGGTATTAAATAATTTTATTAAGGATGACTTCAAATTAGTCTGTGGAAAATACCAATTTAACCTTGCCCAAAGAACCTTTATTATGGGTATTTTGAATGTAACGCCGGATTCTTTTTCAGATGGTGGACAATATGATGAACCTGAAAAGGCTATTAAAAGGGCATTTGAGATGAAGGAAGAAGGGGCGGATATAATTGATATTGGTGGGGAATCTACACGCCCGGGAGCCAAACCGTCTTCGGTAAAAGAAGAATTAGAAAGACTCATACCAATCGTAAAAAGGCTTATTAAAGAAAATATTGATTTACCGCTCTCCATAGATACATATAAATCAGAGGTCGCAAAAGCCTGTTTGGATGAAGGGGCACATATCATTAATGATATTAGTGCCTTAAAATTTGATATGAATATGGCAAAGGTAGTCGCTGAATATAAAGTCCCTGTAGTTTTGATGCATATTCAAGGCACACCACAAAATATGCAGGAAAACCCTCAATATAAATGTGTCGTTTCTGAAATTATACTTTATCTTAGAGAAAGAGTTAAATTTGCTCAAGATTCTGGAATAGATAAAGAAAAGATTATTATCGACCCGGGAATAGGATTTGGGAAGACCGTGGAGCATAATCTACAGATTTTAAGAAGATTAAGAGAATTCAAAAGTCCTGGCTTACCAATTTTAATTGGCACTTCACGAAAATCGTTTATTGGTAAAATCCTGGACTTACCGGTTGAAGAGCGATTAGAAGGGACTCTGGCGACAGTGGCAATTTCGATATTAAATGGAGCAAATATCCTTCGCGTGCATGATGTTAAATCTGTCAGGCGAGTAGCACTTATGCTTGATGCGATTATTCGTAACTGTTCACCGCAGAGACACAGAGACGCAGAGAAAAAAAATTAAAATCTATTGGTAACTATTCAGCCACAGATGGACATAGATGAAACACTGATTTTATTTTTTTATCCGTGCTAATCCGTGTTAATCAATGGCTGAATAGTTACTTTATTTCTATGTCTTCTCTGTTCCTCTGCGTCTCTGCGGTAAATTACCACCTGAACGGTCGCGATTATTCGGGAAGGTTCAGAATTGAAGAAATAAGGTTTGAACTATTTTTTTCATAAGGATAGGAATTGGAGAAACGCTCATGCCCACAGGGAGTGGGCACAAAGGAGGATGAAAATAGTGGTAGGAGATAGGCGTGAGGAGTGATGTTTTCTTTACTTTCTACTCTCTACTTTCTACTTCCTTATTTTCAGGAGAAAGAATGAACCCTGATTTAACAGTAAATATTGCCAGTATAAAGATGAAAAATCCAGTGATGGTTGCCTCCGGCACCTTTGGATATGGCGAGGAATACGCTCAATTGATTGATTTAAATAAACTTGGGGCAATTGTGAGTAAAGGAATTACATTAGCCCCACGCCAGGGTAATCCTCCACCTCGCATTGTAGAAACTCCCTGCGGAATGCTTAATGCCATTGGTTTAGAAAATGTCGGGGTAGAAAAATTCATCAAGGAAAAATTACCCTACCTGCGGCAATTCGATACCCCGCTGATTGCCAATATTGCCGGGAAGACGGTTGAGGAATATGTTGAATTAGCCAGAAGGTTAGATGGATTAGTAGATGGTTTGGAGATTAACATTTCCTGTCCGAATGTAGCAAAAGGGGGATTGGAATTTGGGCAGGATGCCTCCCTGACATATCAAGTGGTAAGCAATGTTCGTCAGGTGAGCAAAGTTCCATTAATTACCAAGCTATCTCCAAATGTTACGGATATAAAAGTAATTGCCAGAGCCGCCGAAGATGCGGGCACAGATGCCATCTCTTTAATCAATACTATCCTGGGGATGGCGATTGATGTTAATACCCGAAAACCTGTTCTGGCTAATATTACTGGTGGGTTGTCCGGGCCGGCAATCAAACCAATTGCACTCCGAATGGTCTTTGAGGTCGCAAAGGTCGTCCATGTCCCCATTATTGGTCAGGGCGGAATTATGAACACCACCGATGCCTTAGAATTCATCATTGCTGGAGCAACCGCAGTCGCAGTTGGCACGGCAAATTTCGTTGACCCACAACTCCCGTTAAAGATTATTGCAGGGATAGAAAATTATTTGAGAGAAAATAAAGAAGTCAGACTAATCGAATAAGTTAGACCAACTTGTCTGATCAGGAGAAACGCTCATGCCCCTGCAGGGCACAAAGGATGATGAAAATAGAGATTGGAGATTAGAGATTAGCAAGAGTGCAGGTTCTAATTCACTAATTCTCTAATCTCTAATCTCTAATACTCAATGTTCAAGTTTTTTAAAGGTATAAAGATTTAACCGCAAAGAGCGCAAAGGAAGATTTCGCAAAGGACTCAAAGGAAGGAAAATAAGGTGGTGAACAACCTATTGCTTTGTTAAGTTTGCTTTGCTATGTTTAGAAAGTTATCGGTTATCAGGTTATCGGT
>JBFLXS010000454.1 GCA_040755795.1 bacterium
GATTTTAAGGAAAGATTAAAGGGGAGGACAAACCGATATGGGTAGGATTTAAGGATGGGAGGTGTAATTATTACATAATCTCTCTAATCCTACTTCTGATGCGGGATTAGAATAGGTCCGACCCTCATTTTTTAATAGGGAGGAATTTAGATAAGGTATTGGTAATAAATTTAACCAGCGGGATAATATGAGAGTAAGGCATTCTTTTTGGGCCTATAATTCCAATGGCACCCCCGGGTTCATCCTCTATTTTATAAACCGCAGTGATAACACTACATTCATAAAAATCTTCGTAGTGATTTTCATGTCCAATAGTAATAGATATTTCCTCATCCTCTAAATGCTCCATTAAAACCTCACACAATAAGGATTTATTCTCGTATATTTTAAACAATCTTTTTAGTAACTCAATGTTCTCAAACTCAGGTTGATTGACTAAATTACTAAATCCTTCAAGATATACCTTCTGGAGTTGCGGGATGAGGCATAATCCAACATAATGAGAGAATGAAGATAGAAAGTGAGAGGTTTTTTCAATTATCTCTTCTTCCTGCTTGGTCTTTTCATAGCCTTGAATAATCTCCTCTTTTTCTTTCTTATCTAAAGAGTCATTTTCCATTAACGAATTTACATATAACCTGTATCCTTTATCCGTAGGTGTTCTACCGGCAGATGGATAAGGTTGGGTGATATATTCAGTTCGTTCTAAATCTGCCATTACATTGCGAATCGTGGCGGATGATAAACTAAATATATCTGACAATGCCTTTGAGCTAACCGGCTTACCTGTCAAGATAAAGTCCTCAATAATTGCCTTTAAGATTTCTTTATTTCTTTCTTCATAAGATGGGGTTTTCATTGTAAATCCTCCCTCCCATTTTTTGGTAAATGGTAACTGGTGAATGGTAATTAGTTATCAATTACCAGTTACTAATTTAATCGATTACTTACTTTTAATTTCGTGAAGCCCTATTTTGAGTAGTGTATTTATTTATACTTGAAGAGGGCATAATTTACGATTCTGTATTTGCTTAGGTTGTCAGGTTCAAGGTTCAAAGGTTCAAGGTTCAGTTCAGGGTTCCATGTTTAAGGTTGGTTACATGTATTCCTCAACCCTGAACCTTGAACCCTGAACCTGTGAACCCCGGAACTGAGAATCTAACTTACAAAAATCACAGATTATGCCCTTGTTGAGTATAATTACACTTATGTGATCTAATTTATTTCTATGTCTTCTTTGTTCCTCTGTGTCTCTGCGGTAAATTACCACCTGAACGGTTACCCAAAAAGTATAAAATGGTGATATGAAACATACCGTCTTTCAGCAAGTATTTCTTAAATAGCTACTACTTCAATATCTCTTTTTTTAACTTCTTCTCTTTTTCCATAGAAGAGAAATGGAATCTTATTGAATTCAGCTTCTACTATTTTTTCCATCTCTTTTTTAGTGGGGATACTGATAAAATTACCATCTCTATCAAGCTGAAATTCCCCAACAATCAGGATTCCTTTTTCTGTCTTACATAATACAGGAATCTTCCAAATCTGATTTTTTAAATCAAACCTTGGGGTACCAGGTGCAGTTAAATGTCCTATATTTTCATAAAGATATTTTCTTACTTTTTCATAGATTTCCATATCCTAACCCCCTTAAATGAATATTTTTCCCATGCCTCAAAAAATATATCCCTTTCCTTACTCAAATCTTTTTCAAGTCCAGGATCATGATAATAGATTCTCTCTTCATCTAAACCAATGATAGTTACGAAGTGGCCAAAACCTACTATCCCTCCATATAAAACTGAAGGCGATAGAAGAGCGATTATTGGGTGCTTATTTTCTAACAATTCCTTCAAATCTTTTATGGTAATATTTTCTATTACTTCTGAGTCAAACCCTAAGTTTTTAGCTCCTTCAGCAATCTCCTCACAGGTATTTCCCATCCATCCTGTTTCACATGCCATTTCAAGTTCATTCTCGGAATAATTCATGTCTTCAAAAGCCAAAATCATTCTTAGGCAAGCAGGGCCACATGTTGTACTCTTCTCTTGTTTAAAGTAAGGGACTATTATCTTCAATTACCATCTCCTTTCTAAATCCTACCACATCACTGTTATGTCTTTTATTCCCCGTTGCCTATTCATCTTGCAAACACTTCCATGATTCAGTTCTGATAGGGAATTCCACTCCTCTTTCCTTTCCATCTTGTTAGATTATAGTGTATCACTAAGGTAGATTGTTGTCAACTATTAAATTTAATATTTTGTAACCGTTCAGGTGAGAGCGTTGCGTAGGACTTAAGGCTATATCTATGGTCCCAGGCATTGCTTTACTTCATTTTCTGCCATCTTTTGCTTATTAAATTTGCTCCAGAGGAGCAATCTGTTTGTAGAAAAAAAATGTCCACCTATAACATAAAGCTCCATAGGAGCGACCTAAATCATTCAATCCATTCAAACAAATATCTTTCATCGTATTCAATTTTATTTTTTTTAAGCCATTTTTCAGGTCGCTCCTCTGGAGCTAATTTTTGGTTAATTTGATTCATCCTACAAACAGATTGCCTCTACGAGGCTAATTATTTTTTGGAGTTACAACTATATAGCATTTCCTCCTCTTGATGTCAACTAAGCAGATTATTTCTTTTTTGTCACTTTGGCATCTTTTATCACCCAAAACTCTTCCAAACCTACACCATAACTAAAAGTCATTTGCAACGCTCTCGTTCAGGTGAGAGCGTTGCGTAGGACTTAAGGCTATATCTATGGTCCCAGGCATTGCTTTACTTCATTTTCTGCCATCTTTTGCTTATTAAATTTGCTCCAGAGGAGCAATCTGTTTGTAGAAGAAAACCCACCCATCACATAAAGCTCCATAGGAGCGACCTAAATCATTCAATACATTTTTTGTTCACGGGCTTGAATAATACCTGTGATGTATTTCTGCAATTCTTCCCTATGTTGTTTACGAATGAGATGCTGTCTGCCTT
>JBFLXS010000455.1 GCA_040755795.1 bacterium
TATTATTAAAAAAATTGAAATTAATAGAAACTAATAGAAATTTATGGAAATTTGTTGTTTTCCACAATCAATTTCTACCTATTTCTATAAATTTCAATCTATTTCTATTATCTTATCTCCATATCGCTTTTATCTCCTTATCCCCTTTCTTACACTTTTGATATATAGCCTGAACGGTTACAAATTTTTTCCCTCGGCGATTTTATCGGGGGAGAATCTCTCTAAGAGAATTTGTGTCATTGGATATTCCAATGCCTCTTTAGAAACAAACACCTGCTTAAATCTTTCCACCCTGATTTATTCTGCCTTAATTTCAATCTCTTCTTCCGGGATTGATTCTTTTTCCACATATTTTAAGAGGTAATTAAGAAGACTGAGAATATTCAAGAGTTCCTTTTGCACCACCTCGTATATTTCTGGAGATTCTACTTCCCAGTATAAATGAATTAGCCTATCGCGTAACTTTATCAACTTCAAAGTCGTCCTGGTAAATTCCTGGGGTATTACCTCAGATTGAACTAAATAATTAATTATATCTTTAGAACTGCCAGGTCTTCCTAATCCTTTGACCGCAATAATATGAGTGGCAAGGTCAACTAATGAATCAATACTTATTCGCAAGTAATGTTCGGCTAAGGCGATATTCTGGGCATCGGTTAAAAAGATAGTCTCTGGAAGTTCTTTTAATTTATTTAATTTCTTTAACGCACTCTCACAGATATTTGCTCGTTGGAAAACTATTTCTTTGTTAAACATATTTTCTCCTTTCCTGGTTAATCGTGATTCCAGATATTTATCGTAATGTTCTAAATAAGGTTTAAACTTAAAATATTTTTTTGTTGATAAATCCTCAAATTCTCGCCGCAATTCATCATCTTTAGAATAGATAACCCTGCCTTTCGTAATAATATCATATCTAAATGGTAATGGGGCATTATTTAAAATTACCACATCGAATTTATCGAAATTCAGCACTTGAGAAAGGTCGGTGTTTAATTCAATCGCCTTTGTAAAGGTATTAACCGACTCCCCACCTTCAAGAAAAAACGCAATATCTACATCTTCAACCTGTGTCAGGTCTTGAGATACTAAGATAGAGCCAAATAAATAAACGGCGATGACTTCACCCTTTGTTGAAGAATATCCTTGAATAACTTTAATCCATTCATTTAAATCTATCTTCATTATAATCTGTTACCGTAACTATTCAGCATACCAATCAAGTAGGAAGTAGGGAGTAGGAAAGTAGGAAGAGGGGAAAATACTTCATACTATTTTACTCTTAATTGATTTGATTAAACCTATAAGCATCCTACTCACTTCTTCAGATATATCCCAAATGGATTGAAAATCTGGCAGATAATTAAGTTTCTTAAAACCTTCTGCAATATTTGCTGGAATAGAAACAGCCGCTCTGCACATCTGTTGCACCAATTCTTTCCCTTTCCTACTTCCCTACTCTCCTACTTTCCTACATGGTGAATAGTTACCTGTTACCAATAATATTTTTTAAACTCTTCATAGTATTCAATGGTTCTTTTTAGACCTTCTTCTAATGAAATCTTTGGTTGCCAGCCAAGTATTGATTTAATTTTTGAATAGTCAGCAATATAGTCTCCAATTTCAATTATTTTACTCTCCGGTGGGTATGGAATAAGTTGATATTTGCCTTTACCAGAAATCTTTATAATCAATTTCACAATATCAACAAGGTTAGTCGGATACCCCCCTAAGTTGAAGATTTCACCATTTGCTTTTTCGCTACCCATCGCCAGAAGCATTGCCTCAACAACATCATTAACATAATTAGTATCCCTGATTTGTTTGCCGTCACCATAGATATTTATCATTTCATTATCAATCCCCAGACGAACAAACCAATTTATTATTCCCTGTCGTGAGTGTTTCATCTGATGTCTTGGTCCAAAAGTATTGGATAACCTTAATGAAACACATTTAATCCCATAAACCTGGTGATAAAGGATATGGTATTGTTCCCCAGCAATGTTATTAATCCCATTTACATCGATAGGGCACATCGAATGTTTTTCATCCACAGGTAAGTATTGTGCTTTGCCATATTGTCCTCGAGTGCCGGCAAATAGAATTTTGACATCTGGATTATACTTCCGGCAAGATTCTAATATAGATAATTGACTCCGACAATTTATCTCTAAATCGGTGTAAGGGTCCTTCATTGAATCCACATGGCTTAGTGTTCCGGCTAAATTAAAGATATAATCCTGTCCTTGAACTAAATAGTTCATACTATAGCTATCACGGACATCGGATATATTTATCTTGACCTTATCTTTAATTCCGTCAATATTAAATAGATTCCCACCGTATTCAGGTATCAAGGAATCAATTAATGTCACTTGAGCCTCCATATCAACCAATCTATAGGCTAAAGTGCTTCCGATAAATCCTAATCCACCAGTTATTAACACCTTTTTCCCAGTAAATATTCCCATTTTACCTCCTCTTGTTGTTTCTATAGACTAATTATATCAAAATTTTAATGCCGTGTCAATAGAAAAATTTCCTTCAAATGTGGTAACTATTCACCATTCACCATTCACCATTCACCATTTCTTCCCTAAATTTCCTTAATAATGGTGAATGGTGAATTGTCAATTGTGAATTGTGAATTATCACTCTTCACGGTGTCAAGCAAACCTGGCCCAAGAGTTCGATGCACCGCTATAGCGCATCCAATGACTCTATTCGATAATTCGTAACCGTTCACCGCAGAGACACAGAGACGCAGAGAAGAAAATTAAAATTTATGGACGATACGCTTAACATCCCTGATTTTCATCAGTGCAAGCTCTTGAGTACAACAACATTAAACTTACCCTGATGAAAATCAGGGATGGATTAACAAATCTGGCTTGCCGGCTGAACATTCGGCAAGCAGGTCCTATGTATTTCAATGGCTGCACCAATAATCTTTTCTGTTATCTGATTTATTTCCATATCTT
>JBFLXS010000456.1 GCA_040755795.1 bacterium
AACCGTAAAAGCTGATTAAATCAGAAGAGTGAACACATTTTTAAGGCTGGAGGCTCTAAATGCTTTATAACTGCTGGTAAAATCATAAACTACAGTTGATTGTGGAATTTAGATGCGTTTGCCCTGCGAAAAATTGCGACCTGTGCGATTAGACTAATTCATCGGAAAGACGCAAAGGAAAAATAAATGTAAAATGTAAAATAGGAAATGAAAAATGGGAAATTTTAGTACTTCGCAAGACTCATTACCTTTCAATTATACATTTTCATTTTACATTTAACCGCACAGGTGGAAAAATTGTAGTTATTGTCAGACACTACCGAAAATTACAAGACATTAAATTCCATTTCGTGTCCTTCGTGCTCTTCGTGGTGAATAGTTACTAAATAATTACAAATAAAGGAGTTCTCATTATGCGAATCCTTTTTATGGGCACACCTGACTTTGCCCTTCCTTCATTAGAAAAAATAGCCAGAAGTGAATATGAATTAATTGGCGTCATTACCCAACCTGATAAACCTACTGGCAGAGGTTATAAAATCACTCCACCAAAAGTGAAAGAATTAGCTCAAAAGTTAAATCTTAAAGTCTGGCAACCAACCTCATTAAAAAATAAAGAAGGATTGGAACTCGTTAAACGGCTTGAGCCTGATTTAGTTATAGTCGTTGCCTTTGGCCAAATTCTATCACCCGAATTTTTGCACATACCTAAACTCGGAAGTATAAATTTGCATGCCTCTTTATTACCAAAATATCGTGGTTCAGCACCAATTCAACGGGTAATAATTCAAGGAGAAACTAAAACAGGTGTTACCGTTATGTGGATAAGTGAAGAATTAGACGCAGGAGATATTATCTTACAACAAGAAATAGAAATCTCATTTCTTGACACCGCCGGAACATTATCACAAAAGATAGCTTCTACTGGCGCCGAACTCTTATTAAAGGCGATTAAACTAATTAAGGAAGAAAAGGCACCGCGGATAAAACAAGATACCTCTCAGGTAAGTTACGCTCCAAAATTAAACAAAGAAAATGGCTTGATTAATTGGAAAAAAACTAATCTGGAGATTTATAATCTTATCAGAGGTCTAAATCCATTCCCGGGAGCACATATCTACTATAAAAATCAATTATTAAAGGTTTGGGAAACCGCAATAATAAATGAAGAATGGTTACCTGGTGAGGTATTAAAGATTCTTAAAGATAAAGGACCTGTAATTGGAACAGGTAAAGGTTGTCTCTTGATAAAACAAATTCAGCCTGCTAATAAAAAAAGGTTATCAGGGATTGAATTTGTCAATGGCTATAGAATAAAAGAGGGGCACATAATCGGTTATTAATCAACACGACACTATTGATTCTTACTAATTACCGGTTACTTGCTTACTGATTACCTTATTTTTCAAGTGGAACAATAATTGCCGTTTGAGTTCTTCGGATACCATTTACGGTTTGAATCTTGGATACAACCATCTCACCTAATTTTTCTAAGTTTTCTGCTTCTAATAAGGCAATAATATCATAAACCCCGGTCACGGCATTAGCACTTTTAACCCCAGTAATATTTCTGATGGTAAGACAGGCATTTCCCACTTTTCCACCTTCTGCTTCAATTAAAATATAAGCATTGACGGCCATTTTTTTACCTCCTGAAAACAATAAGCAGTCATCAGTATGCAAAAATCATTACCTTTGCTCTCTGATGGCTGAACGCTTACTATTACTTAAGTGTAATTTCATATTTTTCTCTTAAAAGGGAAACTAATTGCATCATATCACGAATAACCGCATGAGGTTTGGTATTTCCTTCATTAAAGGCATATTTGCCACCTCGCTGGTAAAAAACAGTAATTAATCCAGCTTCATTTGCCGGGTCAATGTCATTTGTCGGATGGTCACCAACATACATTGCTTCTTGCGGTGCAATTTCAAGCATTTCACAGGCGCGGCTAAAAAGCAATGGGTCGGGTTTACGAATACCCATTTCTTCGACAAAAAACATCGCCTTTTTATCAAAATATTTCAATAATCCAAGCCGAATAATCTTCTCTATCTGCTTCAAGGTGATACCATTAGAAATAATCCCTAATTTTATTTCCTCGCACTTTGATAATACATCTAATGCCCATTCTACATCCGGAAAAGGTTTTAATTCTCTTACCTTAGCGTCATGATAGGCAACTATGCCTGTAGCAATAATAATAGATTTATTCACATCTAATTTTATATTTAAACGAGCAATAAGTTCATCGTAGTGCCGTTCATAGTTAGCCCCAAAATCTTTAGTCACCTTCTCTAATTCTTCAAATGCCTTAAACTCATCTACTCTTAAACCTGCCTCTACCATAGCTCTAATCGCACTCATTCGAGCTAAACGAGTGAATTCCGTCGTGGAATAAAGTGTATCATCTATATCAAAAAATATAACTTTTAAATTTGTCGCCATCTTTAATTACGCCTCCTTCATTGATAGGGAATTGTTTTTTGGTAACCGTTCAGGGATATAGCCACAGAGAACACAGAGGGAATATATAACCACGAATGAACACGAATAATAAAAAGATTCGACCTGTGCGGTTAAATGTAAAATGGATAATGTCCAATGAAAATGTATAACTGAAAGGTAATGAGTCTTGCGAAGTCCTAAAATTTCCCATTTTTCATTTCCTGTTTTACATTTTACATTTATTTTTCCTTTGCGTCTCTGCGATGAATTAGTCTAATCGCACAGGTGGTAAAACTTTGAGAGACCACAAAACTCTGACCCCGGCACAGTCCCCCGCCGTCAACTGCAACGCAAGGTTAGACAAAAGCTTTGATTCGCTGTCTTTTCCTTTTCCTCTGCTTCACCGAATTATTGTGCATTCCACATTCACGGTTTGACCCTAAAATATCTCCTTTTTATTTTCTCACACAAAGCCACAAAGAACACAAAGGTTTATTGTTTTATTCAATTCCTTTGTGACTTTGTGT
>JBFLXS010000457.1 GCA_040755795.1 bacterium
AAATAAGGTGTAGAGTTATAGAGATAAGTCGTAGAGTCTTTTCTTAAGTAAAAAAATAAAAAAAAGCTTGACACTTTACATAACAGACACAGAGACGCAGAGAAAAAATTAAAAACTATTTACCAGACACTTCATTCCATCATGGATTTTCATCAGTGTAAGCTTTTGAGGACCGACATATCATGATTTGATTAACAAATTTAGTTTTGATGTCCATGTATTACCATGATTGCACCAATAATCTTTTCTGTTATCTGATTTATTTCCATATCTTCTCTGTTCCTTTGCGTCTCTGCGGTAAATTACCACCTGAACGGTTACGAAAATTCGGTTATTAGTCAGTAGTATTTATTAAATTTTTCTTGACAGTTAGATTAGATTATTGTAAAATAATAAACTGGAGGGAAAAAAGATTTGACTACAGAAATAGATTATAACAGGATAAAAGAGATTGTCAAAGAAGTCTTAAGTGAAGAATTGTCATTAAAAGAGGCAGAAATCGAACTTGGGGAAAAATGGACAGGTGGAGAATTAATTATACGACCTAAAAATACAAACCTTGCACCAAAACATATCCCTTTAGAAGCATTTTTTCACAAAATAGTTATGATTCGCGACCGACTGAGAGTCCTGGAACAAAAAATTAACTCAAACACTAAATTCACCGATGAAGAAAAGATAGAAATGCAACAATATATTACTCGTATTTATGGTAGTTTGACGACTTTTAATCTGTTGTTTAAACGCAAATCAAGTTATTTTGTCGGAGAGGGAGGAAAATGAATAAGCGTTCAGGTAAATAGTTACCAATTACCAAATAGGGCTTCACGAAATTATAAAGTAAGTAATCGGTTAAATGGTAACTGGTAACTATACTCCAGTGGGGTATAAATTGTGATTATTTAAAGTAATCGGTAATTTGAGATAGGAGGCTACTGCTTGCTCTTTACCGATAACCTGATAACCGATAACTGATAACCTGAGTTGATAGTAACAGAAAATCACAAAATATACCTCTCTAAAGTATAATTACCATTCACCAGTTACCAATCACCAAAAAAGAGGAGGGAAAAATAATGGGGCAAAAAAGTAAGGTGAAGAAAAAGGCACAAAAATCTATCGAAGAAAAGCGTAAAGACAAGAAGGAAAAGAAAGATAAGAAAAAATAAGATGTGTCCGTAAGTGAAATCAGGTAATCGGTTATCGGTAATCAGGTAATCAGTAGCTCAGATAAGGTGTTAAAAACCGCTTACCGATAACTGATTACTAATATCGTGTTGAAAACAAATAACGCACAGAATTTATGCGGGTAACTAAAAGAAAGGGGGGAAGAAAAAAATGGCTGTATTCTCACAATCTTTAGTTCTTGAAAAAGCTAATCTTCCGAAAATAAAGAAAGCACTCCATAGACTTCATTCAGGCACAGGAGAAGAAACAATTGCATCTACAGGATTCTTGATTCGTGAATTATCCAGACAAGCCGCAACACCAGAAATTCAGGAAATCATGAAACAACTTATTAATAGATTAATTCGCGATTCACATAGTATATGTGTGAGTATTAGAGACAGAGCGATTAAAGAATTAGGAAAATTAATCAATGAATTAGTTAAATCGAAAGATTTAGAAGGATTAAGATATGTGGCAAGGGCAAGTTATTTTAGTGATAATAGAAATAAAGCCCTTAAGGAATTAGTTAGATTTGAAGACCTCAAAGGATTAAGATATATCGCCCAGTGGGGAAGATTTAGAGATATTAGAAACAAATCAGTTGCAGAATTGGCTAAATTTAAAGATACAGAGGGACTGCGATTTGTTGCTCAGTGGAATATGTATCGGGATACGGCTAATCGCGCGGTTAAAGAACTTGAAAAATTAACTGAAAAATTGGTTAGATTTAAAGATAGAGATGGTCTGAAATGCTTGATAATCTTCAGTAAAGATAGAGAGGCTCAACACAAAGCAATAGACGGATTAGAAAAATTATTAGATGAATTAATCAAATCTAAAGACTTAGACTCTTTACGATATGTCGCCGCATTAGGTAGTAATAGAATAAAACGAAATAGGGCGGTAGAAGAAATTAATGATTTAAAATCTCTCAAATATGTAATCAGGGCTACTAAAGGTGTTTATAAAGATACCTGCCTTAAGGCGGTGCAAGAGTTAGAAAAATATATTGATGAAATGATGAAAACTAAAGATAGAGAAGGATTGGAGTACTTAGCAGAATTTAGTTCTAATGAATCTATATGGAAACAAGCAATTGAAGAAATACATAAGATAAGAGAGGTAAGTCAGGAAGATAAAGTTACCGAATCTTTACAAAAAATCCTTCTACCAAGAAAAATTGGGGGTGAATAGAATCTTACTAATCAGTAAAGAAGTTCTCGCTAAGCGGTAAAGGTCAACTTTATTTTCTGTAACCGTTCAGGAATATAGCCACAGAGTCACAGAAAACACAGAGGGAATATATAACCACGAATGAACACGAATAATAAAAAAATTCAACCTGTGAAATAGGTTTAAATAAAATGCAAGAAACAGATATTCAATCTCTACTACAAACACTACTACTACAAACAGGTCGCTCCTACGGAGCTTTATTCATATTAGCCCCAGAGAAGCGATATGTTTGTAGAAAGATTATCTCCCTCATAACAAATTAGCTCCATAGGAACGAGATGTTTATTCTTTTTCTCACCCTAATTGGGGGATATTTTATTCTTCTATTTCACAGGTCGAACTTTTGTGGTAATTCTCCCCGCCGCACCTGAACTTCATCGTTAGGCTACTTACTGTTGCATTGAAAGTGAAATAAGAGAAAAACAAACAATGAATGTAACTATTCACCCTGTAGGGAAGTAGGAGAGTAGGGAAGGTATTATCTAATTCTATCTAAAGGTCTTAATTATCTGCCAGATTTTCAATCCATTTGGGATATATCTGAAGAAGTGAGTAGGATGC
>JBFLXS010000458.1 GCA_040755795.1 bacterium
ACAATGTCTGCCTACCATCTCAGAAAGAAGTTGAGTGAACGAGATTGGCAAATTACAATAATAGACAAGAACCAGATGCATTATTATCAGCCTGGTTTCATATTTCTTCCCTTCAGATTTAAGGGATACAGGGAACTGCCAGATATCTCTAAACCAATAAGGAGTTTATTACCCAAAGGTGTGGATTTTGTGAGCACAGAAATAACAGAAATAGATACCAGCAATAACCAGGTAAAGACCAAAGCCGGCAACTTTGATTATGACTGGCTTATTAGCTCACTTGGCTGCCGAATTATTCCCGAGGATATAGAGGGCATGAGAGAGGGATATGAGAAAAATGTATTTGACTTCTACACCCCTGATGGGGCGATAAAGCTTCAAAGGGCACTGGAGCGGTTTGAGAAGGGTAAGTTGGTTTTTAATATTGCTGAGTACCCCATCAAATGTCCGGTAGCACCCATAGAGTTTGTCTTTCTGGCTGATTATTACTTTCATAAGCGTGGTATTCGCCACAAGATAGAAATCGAGTTAGTTACACCTCTAACAGGGGCATTCACCAAACCAATTGCCAGTCAGGTATTTGGTGAGATTGCTAAAAAGAAAGGGATTAAGATAACCTCGGACTTTGCTCTGGGTGAGGTTGATCATATTAAAGGAAGGATAAAATCATTTCAGGGCAAAGAGATTGATTATAACCTGCTGGTAGCTATTCCTCCTACCGAAGGAGCAGAGGTGATTGAGGAATCGGGGCTGGGTAATGGTGTTGGCTATATTCGTACGGATAAACAGACCCTTAAAGCTATCGGCTATGACAATATCTATTCTATTGGTGATGGCACAGACCTGCCTACCTCAAAGGCTGGTTCTGTAGCCCATTTTGAGTCTGAGGTAATGGCGGAGAACCTGTTAAGTGAAATAAAAGGCCAGGCACCTACAGCCAAATTTGACGGGCACTCTAACTGCTTTATTGAGTCTGGTTTTAACAAAGCCCTGCTTATTGATTTTAACTATAAGGTAGAACCCTTGCCAGGTAAGTTTCCGTTTCCTCTGCTGGGACCATTTTCATTACTGAAGGAAACACGGATAAATCACTGGGGTAAACTTGCCTTCCGTTGGGCATATTGGAATCAACTCCTCCCAGGTAAGATACCAGGAGAACCGATAATCACTAACCATTGTAGTCCCAGAGGCAAAAATATCTCCCTGCTTAAAGAAGGTCCAGCTTTGTTTGGAGTCTAAGCTTATTTGTGAACAAATCTCAAAAAAGGGAAATCATTATTGATTGATTTCAATTACAGAATAGAATCAACTTAGACACTCAGACACCAGACTACCTGAACGGTTACTGGTCTGGGGTCTTTCTGAGGAGGAAACTATAAATGGCTAATCTTTTAGTTGTCTGCACCTGTGGATTAGACGATCCAAACCGCGCCTCATTAGCATTTTTAACCGCCAAAGCGGCTAAAGAAAATAAAGATGAAGTAACTATCTTTTTGGCTAATGATGGGGTTATTTTTGCTAAACAAGGCATTGCCCAACAAGAAACCATTCAAGGAGTTGGATTGGCAGGGTTCAGTGATGCCTTTGAGATATGCCAGATTCTCAAGATTCCTATGCTGGTTTGCAAACCCTGTGCTGAAGTTAGAGGGATTAAGGAAGAGGAATTGGTTGAAGGGGCAAAGTTCTCTGGGGTCTATGACCTGGCAAAATTAGCTGCCAGGATGAATACTATTTCTTTCTGAATGAGAGGTGTAGTTATGACCAAAGTTGGTATTATTGCTTGCAAATTGCGCTGGGATATGGGCTGTGCTAAATATAGTTCACATGTGAATTGCTTTCTTGCCTGTATGAATAAAAAAGGTAATTTTACAGAATTAGATAATCCAGTAATCGTAGCTTTTGCTTCCTGCAACGGTTGTCCGGGTAAAGGTAGATTTGAAAAGGCTGAGGTAATGAAAACGGAAGTTAAGGTAGATGTAATCATGCTTGCTTCCTGCTGCTACAAACCACCAAAATGCAGATATATTGACCAAAGTGCCCAGGATATTGAGGAGAAGCTAAAGATAAGAGTAGTGAAGGGAACTATTGCCAGAGAAGAGTAATCAGAGTAGTTTTTAAAACTAATACTCGATATTCAAGTTTTTTTAAGATTAAGTGGTTTATCCTTTTTTAACCGCAAAGAACGCAAAGAAATTAACCGCAAAGAACGCAAAGATTATAGTGCTCTGTTAAATTGAATTTGCATGTTACTTAGGTAATCGGTAATCAGTAATCGGAGATAACAGTCCATTGTTTTCTCTTCACCGATAACCTGATAACCGATAACTTTCTAAACATAGCAAAGCAAACTTAATAAAACAATAGGTTGTTCACCACCTTATTTTCCTTCCTTTGCGTCCTTTGCGAAACCTTCCTTTGTGCTCTTTGCGGTTAAATCTTTATACCTTTAAAAAACTTGAACATCGAGTATAAGCATCCTACTCACTTCTTCAGATATATCCCAAATGGATTGAAAATCTGGCAGATAATTAAGATCTTTAGATAGAATTAGATAATACCTTTCTTACTTTCCTACTCTCCTACTTCCTACTTTCAGGAGGAAATAGTAGGCAAGTAGGTAGTAGGAAAGGGATAAAGGATGTGCACGGTATTCCTCTTCTGGGGACAATGTCTCCCCTTTCCTACTTCCCTACTCTCCTACTTTCCTACAGGCTGAATAGTTACAGAAAATTCATCCTATCCATTCCTGAAAAACACTGGCAGAATATTGATGAATTTACCAGTGTTACCAGTAAAGAATTTATCCTTAAAACATGGGAAAAGCCAAGAAGATTTGTCATCCGTAGAGTGAAAATAGATAAAGATACACCACAACTCCTCCTCGACTATAAAGATTTCTATCGTTATGAAGCTGTCGTCACCAACATGGAAGGAGAACCTGCTGAAATTATGAA
>JBFLXS010000459.1 GCA_040755795.1 bacterium
ATCTAGCATAGAGGTTGAAATAGTGTAAGAAAAGGAGATATGGGGATTATGGAGATAAGGAGATATTATTAAAAAAATTGAAATTAGTAGAAACTAATAGAAATTTATGGAAATTTGTTGTTTTCCAGAATCAATTTCTACCTATTTCTATAAATTTCACTCTATTTCTATTATCTTATCTCCATATCTCCCTTTATCTCCTTATCCCCTTTTGGACACCAAATCTGCATAGATTTCACTATTAGCGTTATTTTCAGACACCACCTTTTTTTTAGGTAATCGTTATGTCTTACAAATACTCTCCAATTATAAGTCTTAATTTCTCTTTGGTGCTTTGAGGAATTAATTCAGATTTTGTAATTATTCCATCTTTAAGTGCTGTGGCACAGACACAATGCCGGCTATCTGGAACTTGAGTAATTATCTTTTTAATCATCTGTTTTGCATGCTCGACATTTTTCATCAGATTATTTATGACCATTTCTATGGTTACATCTTCTGCGGTTTCATGCCAGACATCGTAGTCCGTAACTAAAGCAATCGTCGCGTAGCAAATTTCCGCCTCACGCGCCAATCTCGCCTCCGGGATGTTAGTCATACCAATAATATCACATCCCCACTTTCGATAAATATTAGATTCTGCACGGGTGGAAAACTGTGGTCCTTCGATACAGATATAAATTCCGCCCTGATGAATCGTGTAACCTGATTCTTTTCCAGTTTCATACAATAACTTATTTAATTCTGGACAATAAGGGTCGGCAAAACTTATATGTCCAACAGCACCTTCTCCAAAGAAAGTATGTTGTCTTAGACCTAAAGTTCGGTCAACTAATTGGTCTGGAATAACTATATCCAGTGGTTTTAATTCTTCTTTTAAACTACCTACCGCACTTACGCCAATTATCCGCTCAATGCCTAATGATTTTAAGGCATAAATATTTGCCCTTGAATTTATCTCCGTTGGCATAATACAATGTCCTTCTTTATGTCTGGGTAAAAAAGCAACCTTCTTTTCTCCCAATCTACCAATGACAATATCATTAGAAGGAAGACCATAGGGGGTAGGGACTTGTTTTTTCTCAATCTCCTTTAATCCCTCCATTTGATATAATCCACTGCCTCCAATTACTCCAATGCTCACCTTTTCCAATTTTATTTAACCTCCTTGTATCTGGTAATTGGTAACTGGTGAATGGTAATTAGTTACCAGTTACCATTTAACCGATTACTTACTTTATAATTTCGTGAAGCCCTATTTGGTAAAGTGCCTTGCACGAAATCATAACTTATTGATTTGCGGTAACCGTTCAGGTAGTCCTTTACCGCAGAGACGCAGAGGAACAGAGAAGACATAGAAATAAAGTAACTATTCAGCCATTGATTAACACGGATTAGCACGGATAAAAAAAGAAAATCTATTCACCAGAGACAGAAATTTCCTTTTTTTGTGCATTTGAGGTCTTTCGTTGTTTATTAATCTTTAGTAAGCATTCAGGTGGTGTAACAAAAGGAGATGTGGAGATTAAGGAGATAGGGAGATATTATTAAAAAAATTGAAATTAATAGAAACTAATAGAAATTTATGGAAATTTGTTGTTTTCCACAATCAATTTCTACCTATTTCTATAAATTTCAATCTATTTCTATTATCTTATCTCCATATCACTCTTATCTCCTTATCCCCTTTCTTACACTTTTGATATATAGCCTGAACGGTTACAATCTTTTAATACGAACTTTTGACTAACTGTTTTTAAGCCTTTTTAAACACCAAAAAACGCGAAAAACACGAAAAAAAAGATACTTTCCTCTCTGTGAACTCTTGCGTCTCTGCGGTAAAGGATTACCTGAACGGTTACATCCCTTACCGCCTTAAATCCCAAAAACCTTTTCTATTAGTTTCACAAAAGTAGGATTAGCAAAGGTTAGGGCAATAAGGGCAATGGCGATGAAGATATTAAGCCTAAAGTTAAGGCTTTTGAACTTCTCATCTACAATCTTAAATCTTTCATCTACAACATTAAATCTTTCCTCCAGCTTACTTTCAAGAGCCTTGAATCTTTCATCTACAACATTAAATCTTTCCTCCATCTTACTTTCAAGAACCTTGAATCTTTCATCTACAACCTTAAATCTTTCATTCACCTCATGTTCAAGTGTTTTAAATCTTTCATCTACAATCTTAAATCTTTCCTCAAATAATTCTCTTGTTACCAGCTCATTTCTTAATTCATCTTTTAATTCAGTCTTTGTCTGACTCTTCTTTTCTACGATTATCTCTTCTGCCTTCTTCTCAATTGCTTCAATTACTGACTCTATTGACTTAGCAAAAATCTCTGCCTTTTGTTTTTCTCCTAATGCCTCTGTTAATAAATCATAGGTTGTTCGCGGCAAGGTATATGTAGCCATATTTTTTATCTCCTTTTTAGTCAATTTTAGAAGTTAAAAATGTAGGAAGGGGGATAAAGAGATAAGGGCGATATGGAGATAAGATAATAGAAATAGATTGAAATTTATAGAAATAGGTAGAAATTGATTGTGGAAAACAACAAATTTCCATAAATTTCTATTAGTTTCTACTAATTTCAATTTTTTTAATAATATCTCCCTATCTCCTTAATCTCCACATCTCCTTTTGTTACACCACCTGAACGCTTACTAAGGATTAGAGGATTTCTTTTATCCCGAATCACTAATCCCTTACCGCCTTAAATCCCAAAAACCTTTTCTATTAGTTTCACAAAAGTAGGATTAGCAAAGGTTAGGGCAATAAGGGCAATGGCGATGAAGATATTAAACTTAAAGTTAAGGCTCTTGAACTTCTCATCTACAACATTAAATCTTTCCTCCAGCTTACTTTCAAGAGCCTTGAATCTTTCATCTACAACATTAAATCTTTCCTCCATCTTACTTTCAAGAACCTTGAATCTTTCATCTACAACCTTAAATC
>JBFLXS010000460.1 GCA_040755795.1 bacterium
TGTAAAATCCGTTTGTCAAGTAGACAAATTTTAAAAAAAATCCGGTCTAAAAATCGACATTCCTTCGGAACAAATATTTACCTTGTAAGATCCTTTAGAAAGATCTTACGTAATGGAATTATAAAGTTAATTTATAAGGATATTTAATCCAAAGATATCCTGTTCCATTACCGGATTTATTTTCAAAAAAGCAAATACCATCACCTCCAATCAAAAATTTTAACTACTTTTTCTGATAACCAATTGATAACCTATACCATCAAGAAACTTGATAAGTTTATCCAATCTCGGCAATCTATCTTTATTAAGTTTATTATTTATAGCTTGCTTTGTAAGTCCAAGTTTTTTTGCAAGTTGAACCTGAGAAATTTGTTCAACACATAATATAAATTTCAAAGTGGCAACAAATCTATCTTCATCTTTTATAATAAGTTCACTTTTCATAAAACACCTTCCTTGTAAAATGCATATGTCAACTAAATAGTTTACATTGCCATTTTGCCATTGTAAACGAATAAGTTGACAATGCTTTTATTCCGTTCAGTTGAACCTGGTTTTAAATAATGAGAATTTTTATACGTTAACATCATTGGATTTTTTCTCTTTATTTTCTCTGTCAGAGAAAGAAGTAATCTTTTTCCCACGAAGGCGGTAACTCTCTCCTGACAGATAATAAACTTCTCCATGATGGAGTAATCTGTCAACAAGAGCTGCAGCAAGAGAAGAATCCTGGAGTATATTCCCCCATTCTACAAGACTCTTATTACTCGTAATAATTAAAGGTTTTTTCTCATACCTACCTGCTACTATTTCATATAATATAGGACCTATATCAGAATTAAGAGCAAGGTATCCAAGTTCATCCAGTATAAGGAGGTCGCATTTTATCAATAACTTGATTTCTTTTTGCCTTTCGTAAATATTTTTTACCTGCAGTATTCTATTCATTAAAGATTGAACAGTAAAAAATCTTACATCATATCCCTGGGTAAGATGTTTTATACCTATAGCAATAGACAGATGTGTTTTCCCCAGACCTGCAGGACCTATCAGACAAAGAGTTCTACCCTGATTGATGAAAGTATTTTCCAGATAGGTCAAAAATACCTGTCTTTGTAATTCCGGCCTGAAACGGAAATCAAATTGTTCTATCGTTTTTTCATAAGGAAATCCGGCCATACGCAATCTTCTTCTTATTCCTCTTTCTTCCCGGAATAAGACTTCTTCCTGTAAAAGTCCGCGAAGGAAATCTCCATATCCCATATTTTCTTTAGCAGCTTTTTCTATCCAATCACTGTATACTTCTTTTATTCTGTTTAATTTTAGATTATTAAGTAGAACTTCCATCATTTTATACCGCCTTCCACATAGTTCAGGTAAACTTCCATAGGGCGGTCAATTTCTTTTTGGAACGGCAGCCCTCTTAATGGTAACAATTCCTGTCTGTTCCCATGTGACGGAATCTCCAGGAGATATTCCAGATATTCAGAACCATAACATTCCCATTCCGATGAAAGGGCTATAGCTGCAAGAAATTCATCTTTGCCGTGTCTGTTATATAGTTCATACATCTTTATCATATCTGGGCCAAAGGCTTCTACTCCTCTCCGGCGGCGGCATAAATTGGATATAAAATTATATATCTGCTCATCCTGATTTATCAGATGATCTCTGTAGAGCATGGCTCTTCCTTTTGGCTTTCTTATTAACACTTCTTCATAATGAGAAGGAACTATCACTTTTTCACCCTTTCCAAAACGGCGGCGGTGTTCTGCAACACATTCTGTCCCTTTCGGATCGTGTATAAGAATCCGGTCTTCCGTTATACGGACTATTATTGCCTGATTTACATATTTCGCAGGAACGGAATATATATTATTTTCTAAATGTATGCGGCTTTCCTGATTGACTTTACATACTGTCATAATTCCGTAATCTTTTGAATTCGTCTGAAGGGGGGTAAATTTCTTCTGTTCTTCAGGCAATAATTCGAACGGTATTCTATTATGAGCCTGGCACGGATTGCTATTTATCTTTTTCAACCATTCCTTACAACGGTTTGAAAGGTCTCCATCATCTACAAATTCACGGCCTCCTACAAAATTTCCCTTTACCGTTTTTACCAGATTTTCTACGCTGCCCTTCTGATTTCCGCTATAAGGATCACATATGTGACGATAGAAATCCATATCTACTGAAAACTTCTTAAATCCTTCATTCCAGATTGGTTTCCCTTCTTCATCTCTTCCTATTATTACTGTCTTCATGTTATCAAAGGCACAAGTCCACGGTATTCCTCCTATATATTCAAAAGCCCTTATTATACATCTTATCAGAGTTTCAAGTTTCATGTCTTTTTGAAATTCAGCATATATTACACGGCTATACTTTAATCGAGCTGCGAATATATAACGTGTCTGTCTTTCTTTATTTATAAACGGAAAGTCTCGCACTTCTCCCCAATCAATCTGAAGATATTCTCCCGCTAATCCTTCGAACCTTATAAATGTTTCAAGATGTTTTTCTTTTAGTTCTTTTTTTATTTTTGACACCTGTTCATAAAATACACTTCGACTTCCTTTATATGGAGGGTCTAACTCTTCTCGCGCTTTCTCCATCATTCGATTTACTTTTATTCCCTTATTTATCCATTCTTCTATTTCTTTTCTGTAAGGGGTTACTTGATTCTCTACTGCCGGTCTTTTGTATTTTTTATCTACAGGGTCTTTCATTACTTTTGATGCAGTTGCTCTATGGCAACCTATCTCTTCTCCTATTTCTTTATACTTTTTTCCTTTTTTTCTTAGATATTTTATTACGGTTCTTTCCATTTCCTTCAACATCTCCTTTTTACCTCCTGACTTTTTTGTCAGGTCTTATTTCGACGCCGAAGGATTTTGTCGTTTTTTAGACCGGATTCTTTGTTAACTTTCTAACCGGATTTTACA
>JBFLXS010000461.1 GCA_040755795.1 bacterium
TGCCGGGATCAGATCATGAAAAACCTGAAAGGCAAGTACAATTTAGATATCGAAGTCAAATATATCTGGCAGTTGGTAGCCGAGTCCTTAATTTTGGAATAGGAAGAGTTAAGTATGACAAATATTCATTCGGAAATGGCTGATTTTTTAAATGTAAGCCTGCTCCTGACAGGCTCAGGAGTTAGGTGAGGATGGTTGTGCAAAAAGAATAACTTCATAATCCCTAAACCAAATCAGCCACCTAACCCTAACTTAACTTATATACCTTTGCCTCTTTCCTGTGTAGTTTGACACTGATTTGTCCATTCTCATAAGGGATTATCTCTTTTATCCATACGAATGCCGTCAATCCCTGTTTGTTCTATCCAATCAACGATATTATTGACAAAGTAATCGGCTACTTCAGGCAGGTCATGATTCAAATCAGGTAGCCCGGCAAGTGGAGATTCTATCTCATCCCATTCTGCTCTGGCAGGATTGAACCAGGTGTCCTGTATCTTTTTGTAGGGATAGTCGTGATAAGCTTGATTATGATAGCCCGTATGATTAACTACCATATCGAGTATGACCTTGATATTTGCCTTGTGAAGTTTATCGATTAATCTCTTTAAATACTCTTTACTCCCTTCAGCCAATGAAGGGTCTTGTGAGTAAAGGTGAGGGTCAATTCGCTCGAAATCAAGTGCCCAATAGCCGTGGTAACCAGCAGAATTGCCGACTGTCACGCTCTTAGAAAAAGGTATAACTTATGGCTATCAATATCCCTAAAAGAATTACTCCCAGAATCAGGCTTGAGGCAATAAGTTTTTTTTCTGCAGGAAGTAATGGCTCATATTCCATTTTCTGCATTTCTTCTGAAATTTTAAGTTCTTCTGCCATTTTAAAACACCTCGTTTAGATTTTTAGCCACTGAACTCACTGAATTTCAAACAATATTCTCTTCATCTTCTATACTACGGGTGGTTTTATGCCATGGAAAAATATCCAGGAGATAAATAGTCCGACCCAGATGATAAAACCAAAAAGACAGAGGACATAGACGGCGGTTAATCTTCCTATTCCTTCTTGCCAGAGTTGTCTGAAATTCGAGACTGCACCGATGGAAAAGAATGTCATCGCAAAGAATATCTTGCGAAAGACATCACACTGCTCTGTAACCTCTTTCAGTCCAGGAATAAGACCTGATGAAATAAGGCATAGTGCTAACATAACTAAAAATGTGAAGCAATAACCAATCACAAATTTAGGGAATCTATGCCACATTTCAATAGGTTTAACCTTTTCACCTGGTTTTTTCTCTATGGCATATACCCAGACAAGTGCCAGAATAAATGCCCAGATACCGATAAAAACATCTATAAATATTTTAGTGGTCGTAGCGGTCATCAGTATCCAGCCTTCTTTGTAATTAATACCTTGCAGGGCTAATACTTTCGCTCGGATAAGGGAATCGGTTATTGCTCCACTGGCTACTGCCGCACCATCGGTTTTAACCGCTAATCCCATCCAGGCACCGGCAACCATTGGCTCCTGGTAGAGAAATATTTGACTAAGAAAAGGTAAGAGGATTAATTCAATCACCGCAAAGACAACCACTAAAGAGGAAACCATAATTGCTACTCTGGGTTTAGCTTTAATAGCCGCTCCGGTAGCTATAGCCGCTGAGACACCACAAATGGATATTCCTGAGGCAAGTGGTGCCGCCCATTCTCGGCTGAATTTGAAGTATCTTCGGGCAATAAAATAAACTACCGCCCAATATATGAGATATGCCTCTACAATCGCACAAAAACCACGAAAAATAACACTTGTGGCTAACCCTAATGCCTCAACTGCCTTTACACCTAATCCTGCCCCTAAAATAACTATTGCTGTCTTAATATACCATTCTGGTTTAATTCCTTCTTTAAGAGCATTTGTTACCTGGGGAAAGAAATTCCCAATGCACAATCCTACCAGAAGTGCGATAATAAGTCCTGCCTCACCGGTAAGATTACAGGACCAACCAATCCCAAATTTCTGAAGTTGGTCAGGGGTAGCGGCAATGTAGGCGTAATGACCAAGCGTCCAACAGACAAAACTTATCCCAAAAACTATGCTAAAACTCAAGATAAATTTTTTAAGAGACACGCCTAATCCCATAGCTCCAATAGTCATAATGACTAATAAAAATAGGTAGGTCAAGACTAAAGAAATTATTGGAGGCATTCCTGTATATGTTTTGGAAACCGCGGCAAAACTCTTACCCAAATCCATCCAGACACTATTTTTCACTACCCAACCTAAAACATCTATGCCACAACAAACCTTTGTTATACCCAGACAAAATATGAAAAGCCCCAACCATACTGCTAACCAGTCTTCATTACTAAAAAGTGTATTTTTTGTTTTCCCTTCCATTTTTTTCCTCCTCCTATTAGTTTATATTCTGTTCAATTTTGACCTATTTTCCACCTGTGCAATTAGAAATAAAGGGATAATATTTTGTGTAATGCGTCAGTGAAATGGGGGATTCTCCTGAAAATAGCGAATTAGTGAATTAGAGATTAGCGAATTAGTATAGTATCCACAGACTCGTATCCTCTGGTTTAGAACAGGTATTCCCCCTTAATAAAGGGGGTTAGGGGGTTGTCCTTTCATTATTTTCATCCCCCTTTGTGAGCCGCAGGTTCATGAGCGTTTCCCCTGAAAATAGCCTTTGGAGTGCGAAAGCTTGCTTTCGCTTTTACTCCTGCGAAAGCGGTAGCAAGCTACCGCACTCCATATATTTTCATCGTCCTTTGTGAGCCGCAGGTTCATGAGCGTTTCCCCTGAAAATGTATGTAAGTTGTTGTAATTATTTATTTTTTGTAGTAGCGAGAGGAAAGTAAAACCATCCCTTCCCTTAAAAGCACACAATATCCCCTTCTTGCCATTGTCTCG
>JBFLXS010000462.1 GCA_040755795.1 bacterium
ATGATTGAGGTTGCGGGAATAAAATTCCAAAAGGATTATAAAATTTATTACTATGATATAAATAATCTTGAGTTGAAACATGGGGATTACTGTATCGTAGAAATAGACCGAGGAATAGATTTAGCTAAAGTAACACAAATGCCTAAAATAATTGAAAAGGCTAAAGGCTCTAAACCCCTGCCTAAAGTTATCAGACTGGCGACTCGCGAAGATTGGAACAAGGTAAGAGAAAATAGGGGAAAGGGAAAGGCCGCTTTTCTTTTTTGTAAACAAAAAATTAAAGAACAGGAACTATCTATGAAGCTTGTTACTACTCATTATACCGTAGATGGCAAAAAAATCATTTTTTATTTCACGGCTGAAGAAAGGGTAGATTTTCGACAATTAGTCAAAGATTTGGTGCATCACCTTAAAATCAGGATTGAGTTACGGCAGATTGGTGTTCGGGATGAGGCTAAATTGTGTGGTGGATGTGGTTGGTGTGGTCGGGAATTATGTTGTGGAACTTTCTTAAAAGAATTTGATTCTGTTCAAATCAAAATGGCTAAAGAACAAAATCTTATCCTCACACCAGGTAAAATATCTGGTGTTTGTGGTAGATTAATGTGTTGTCTGGCTTATGAATATCCGATTTATGCTAAATTCCGTAAACAAGCACCAAGATGCGGAACAAAAGTAACTACGCCAAAAGGGATAGGAACTGTCCAGGGTATAGATGTTATGCGAGAACAAATTATTGTGAAATTAGAAGGAGATGCAGGCTCTCTATCTTTTCCCTTGAAAGAGGTACATTCTTTCTCATTGGTAAAGGGTGGTAAAGAATGAAATACTATGTTACTACTCCGCTTTATTATGTTAATGATTTACCACATATTGGTCATTCTTATACCAATGTTGCGGCAGATACATTAGCCAGATATAAGAGGTTACGAGGCGACGATGTCTTTTTTCTGACTGGCACAGATGAACATGGCCAGAAGATTGAGCGGACGGCTAAAGAACAAGGACTATCCCCTCAAGAATTAGCCGATAATGTAGTTGTTAGATTTAAAGAACTCTGGGAAAGACTTAATATCTCTTATGACGATTTTATCCGAACCACTGAACCTCGCCATAAAAATGCCGCCTGGCGTCTTTTTAAAATAATCTATGAAAACCAGGATATTTACCGCGGTAAATATGAAGGTTGGTATTGCACCCCTTGCGAAACTTATATCCCCGAAGGTCAGTTAATAGAAGGTAAATGTCCTTCTTGTAATAGACAACCAGAATGGCTGGCTGAAGAAGGCTATTTCTTCAGATTATCGAAATATCAAGAACCATTATTAAAATATATCGATTCTACTCCTGATTTCATCCAGCCAGAATTTAGAAGGAATGAGGTAATTAATATTATTAAAGAGGGTTTAAAAGACCTGAGCATCAGCCGAATGACATTTGATTGGGGAATTAAGGTGCCAATTGAAGGGGCATTTGATGTTATCTATGTCTGGTTTGAGGCGTTAATTAATTACATTAGTGGCTGTGGCTTTGGACTTGATGAAAAAAAATTCAATCATTACTGGCCGGCTGATGTTCATATTATTGGTAAAGACATCTTAAAGTTTCATGCGATTATCTGGCCAGCAATGCTTATCTCGGCTGGTATTAACCCACCTAAGAAGGTCTTTGCTCACGGTTGGTGGACTATCGAAGGTAAAAAGATGTCAAAATCAGTTGGTAATGTCATCGACCCCAATAAAGTCATTGATGAAGTAGGTGTGGATTGTTACAGGTATTTTTTACTTCGAGAAGTCCCTTTTGGATTAGATGGCGATTACTCTTACGAAGGATTAATTCATCGAATAAATAGTGATTTAGCTAACGACCTTGGTAACCTTGTTTCAAGGACTTTAGCCATGATTCAAAAATATACCGAAGGCACAGTGCCACAACCGTCAAATGAAACCTCAAAATTAAAAGATATGACATTAGGACTTCTTCCGCAAGTTGATACTGCTTTTGATAATCTACAATTTCATATCGCTTTAGACCATATTTTTAAATTAATTCGTGCCTGCAATAAATATATAGACGAAACCGCACCCTGGAATTTAGCTAAAATTAGAGATGACAAATTAAATGATATTCTTTATGATTTAGCCGAGTCAATTAGATTTATAACTATCTATATTTCACCTTTTATGCCAGATTCAGCAACAAAAATCTGGCAACAATTGGGCATAGAAGAAAATATAAGTGGGACTAATGAATTAAGCCAGTGGGGTATATTAAAACCCGGCACGAAAATCAATCGTGCGGAATCTGTATTCCCGAGGATTAAAGTTTAGTCGCGCTCTAGTGCTCTGTCGCTATTCAAGTGATTGATTGGCCGTTGTCCCCCGCTGGAGAGATTGCAGGAGAGCGGAGTGAGTGGCAAAATTCCAAATCACAAATTCCAAAATACAAATAAATTCCAATGACCAAAATTCAAAATTCCAAACAATGTGATTTAGAAGAAAGAACTTATCAATTTGCTCAAGAGGTTGCTTTATTCTGTAAGAAACTACCTAAAACTATTACTAATATCGAATATGTAAAGCAAATAATTAGGGCTTCGGGTTCAGTGTTGTAATATAAACTTTGGAATTTGGTGTTTGGGATTTGGTGCTTGGAATTTGGAATTTATTTGGAATTTGGTGCTTGGAATTTGGAATTTCTATCTAATCTGTCCACTAAAAGATGTGGGTAATGATTAGGCCAGGGGGGACATCAATTGAGTAGCGACAGAGCACTAGTGCTCTGTCGCTATTCAAGTGATTGATTGGCCGTTGTCCCCCGCTGGCGGGGGTCTAATCCTTACCCACAAGTTGGGTAACAAGATGAGGTAAGCAAGGATAAACTATAAACGGGAGATTA
>JBFLXS010000463.1 GCA_040755795.1 bacterium
TCTTCTGGAATAATAGGATGGTGATTTGTTCCATCCGCATTCATTATCGTCCCTCCTCCATATACAATCCTTTTCCCATCAGGAGACCAATCTGCATACATACCTTTATCTGAGATTTTTTTCAACCTTCTACCATCTGTCTGAATAGTATATATCCCCTGATCACCAGTTCCTCTTGCAGGATGAACTCCCCCAGACAAAAGCAGTAAATTATTCGCCTTACAATAGTCAAGATACATTGGCAGCCAGTAAGTATCATCATCTGTATCACCAATCTTAACTATTTCTTTCTTATCTGTGCCATCATAATTCATCGAACAAAGATAAACCTCAGTTTTATCCGGGAAATAACTCCCACCCATAAAAATTATTATATTGAATGCATAAGGGATAACCGCATGTCCAAAGGTTACTTTCTTGATAAAGTAAATCTTGTTATTATCACCCCAGCAAGGGGCATGATAGCTTATCATATCAGACCGGACAGTAAACGGCCAGAAACTATAAGCAGACGCGGACATAAAGATTAACCATACCACTAATCCTATTAACATTACTTTTTTACTCATTTTACTTTTTACCTCTTATTTTTGTACACGGATTTCACGGATGACACAGATTGGCACGGATTTTTTTAAATTATATTTTTATCCGTGCTAATCCGAGCAATCTGTGTACTACTTATGGCTCAAATTCACTATCCGGTATGCCTGTATTTAACTGGATATTGGTAGCGGTTACTTTTGCCACAGTTGCTAACCCACTACCAAGATGTGGAGTACCGATAGTAACCAGCCGCTTAACCTTAGGATCCTCACCTTCTCCCACCTTTTTCTGAATATAATCCCTTGCTACCAATCCACCTTGTGAATGAGCAATAATAAGTATTTTGGCATTAGGATTTTTATACCAATCATCACCATAATATGCCTTTAATATATCCTCTACTCTCGTAGTAATGCTTCCATAATTTGAGCCAATATGATAAAAACTCCCCTTCTTATCCTCCCCACCATAATCAAACGCCTCTAAATAATGCTTGACGACCTTGTTCTGCGGGGCATCGGGCTTGGTTTCGTCATAGGTGACTGCTGGCTTCTCTTTTGTTATTGGTTCGGTTGGCTTATTAAATTGCACCCATCTATATCCAAAGTACTTTTCTAATTCTTTAGTCGCAGTATCCCAGGTTAATGAATTAGCGTTAATACCGTGGATAAATAGCACAGGATATGGAGCATAAGTGGTACAACTTCCCCAGGTAAGTTCCTCGGCACTTACTTTACTATTTAGAATGCACAACAATAAAATACATAAGTTAAACTTTTTCATGACCTTTTACCTCCTTGATTACCAAATATTATTTGGCTTTTTATATATAAAATATTTACCGCTTTGAGGTGGCACTCCAACTGACAATGGATGACCTATTCGTTTACCACTAGTGCTATCATATAGAGAAAAGCATTCTCCTATAAACATCTTTCCATCTGGAGACCAACGTCCATTAACAGAATCTTCCACTACTTCAAATTTTTTAACCACATTACCATTTAAATCAACGATTCCTAAAAGTGCTGAAGTCATAAGTTTTGTTCCATCCGGAGACCAATCAGAAAGATGGCAAGTGTCTATCACCTTCCTCCTCTCCCTCCCATCCGGTTTCATCACCCAAATCCAGCCTTTACAGGTAAAGGCAATCAAGTCGCCTTTAGGTGACCAGATGGGAGATTCATCATCATAATCATACACAGGCATACCAAACCGTATTCCTATTTCTACCTTTTGGGTAGAAAACATCTTTTTATTACTTCCATCTGCATTCATTACCCAAATCGTCTTATTTTTTCTTACCCCATCTTTATCATATTCAGACAAACGATACACAATTCTTTTTCCACCAGGTGACCATGAGGCGTGCATACCTGCATCTGAAATTCTCTTTAACCCTGTTCCATCTGTTTTAATAGTCCATATCCCATGAGATGTCCCACCGCTTGGAATCTCACCACCAGATAACATCAACAAATTATTCGCCTTACAATAATCAAGATACATTGGCAGCCAGTAAGTATCATCATCTGTATCACCAATCTTAACTATCTCTTTCTTATCTGTGCCATCATAATTCATTGAACAAAGATAAACCTCTGTCTTATCCACAAAATAACTCCCACCCATAAAGAGTATAGCATGGACTGCCGTCTTCCCCGAAATTGCTCTACCAAAAGTTACCTTTTTAATAAAGTAAATCTTGTTATTCTCACCCCAGCATGGGGCATAATAACTTATCATATCAGATCGTACAGTAAATGGCCAGAAACTATAGGTAGACGCGGACATAAAGATTAACCATACCCCTAATCCTATTAACATTACTTTTTTACTCATTTTACCTTCCTCGTTATTTTTTTAACGCAGAGAACTCAGAGGTCACGCAGAGTTCGCAGAGATTTTTTTATTTTCTCTGTGCCCTTTGCGTATTCTTTGCGTCCTCTGCGTTAATCTCTTTTAAATTTCCACATTAGCATTCAGTGCTTTAAGGAATTGACTTTTAGGTCTCAGGTCTTCAATCGCCCCTAATTTAGCGTATCTAACATGAGGGATAAATTGTAAAGCACATCTTACCGCTACTGCCTGCCAGCCAAATCTAATAAGTGCTAACGGATGCACCTCAGCGGTTACTTTTGCCGCAGTTGCCAAGCCACTACCTCGATGTGGAGTACCGATAGTAATCAACCGCTTTACCTTATCTGCACCACCACGCTGGAGGTAGTATCTAGCCACAAGTCCTCCCTGGGAATGAGCAACAATATTAAGCTTAGCATTCGGGTCATCCTTCCAGTTCTCACCATAATATGCCTCAAGGAGTCCTGGGTTCCATGTAGGAGG
>JBFLXS010000464.1 GCA_040755795.1 bacterium
CGTGCAAAACTTACTCAACACGACACCAGGATTAATGTCTGAAGGGTGGAGCAAGAAAAAGTTTGAGCCATTTCTCCAATTCTCCCTTTTCCCCATTTCTCCTTGTTTACACTTCTAATGTATAGCCTTGAACGGTTACGGAAAAATAAATGTAAAATGTAAAATAGGAAATGAAAAATGGGAAATTTTAGGACTTCGCAAAACTCATTACCTTTCAGTTATCCATTTTATATTTAACCGCACAGGTTGAATCTTTTTATTATCCGTGTTCATTCGTGGTTATATATTCCCTCTGTGTTCTCTGTGACTCTGTGGCTATATCCCTGAACGGTTCCAACTAAGGAGTGAAGAATGAAGAGATTGAACAACGAACAACTATACCTTATATCCAGAACCCAAAAATTAGCCAAAATAGCCGTTTTAGTCTCATTGGCTACGGTATTAAATACTTTAGAAAATACCTACCTGCCACCGATGTTCCCCTGGCTAAGGATTGGATTAGCTAATATCGTAACTTTAATCGCCATAATCTTATTTGGCATCAAAGGAGGCGTGGTTGTAGCAGGACTACGAGGTGTTTTAAGCAGTTTGTTAAGAGGCAGTTTATTTTCTCCAGCGTTTATTTTAGGATTTAGCGGTGGAGTGATTTCAGCCATAGTGATGGCGATATTTTACAAGGTGGGTAAAAAGATATTTAGTTTCATTGGGATAAGTATTATCGGTGCTGTGGCTAATAATTTAACTCAAATTGTCGTTGCCTATTTTATTTTAATCAAACATACAGGTTGTTTTTATCTTGTGCCTCTATTCCTTTTATCTTCGTTAGTCACTGGTTTTTTCAATGGCGTAGTAGTTATTTATCTGAATAAACAGCTACAACTATCAGCATTCGGGTATCAGCCGTAAGATTTAACTGGATGCAAAGGTGATAATTATGGATAGAGAAGAACAAAAACTTATTGGTGCCTGTGGATTAGATTGTTATCTTTGCCCAAAATTTCACAGTAAGGATAAGGATAAATGCCCTGGTTGTAAATTGATTGAGATGAATGCCTGGTGTGGGATATTTCAATGTTGCGTTCTACAAAAGTATCTTGTAACCTGTGCTGATTGTGAAGAATATCCCTGTGAAAGATTATTACCATTACCAGGTCAAAGGTTTCATAAACTAAGAAGACCTAATCTGGATAGAATTAAAGAGATTGGGATAGAATTTATGCTTAAAGAACAAAAGGCAAAACACTCACTCTTAAAATATCTATTAGATAATTATGATGATGGTCACTCAATAAATTTTTATTGTCTGGTTTGTAATTTTATGCCAGTTAATTTAATCGAAGATGCTATTAGTGAAGTAAAAAAGATGATAGCCAATCACCAGATAGATAGTTCGGATTTAAGATTAAAGATAGCTACCTTAAAAAGCGTTATTAAAAGAAATAGCGATTATTTACCCAGATAAATTCATAAGTTTTAGTAACTATTCAGCCACTGATTAACACGGATTAGTATGGATAAAACGGAGGAGAAAGTAAAAAATAGGAGAAATCGTAACCGTTCAGCCACAGAGGCACAGAGTTCACAGAGAATTAAGGAAATTAACCACAAATGCACACGAATTAACCTCTGACATCCCATAAATGTAGTGCGAATCTTTAGGTTCGCCTTTTGGCTTGCCAGAAGCGAGGCTAAAGCCTCGTACTACAATTTTTTTTGTATTTGTGTTCATTCGTAGTTATATATTTCCTCTGTGTTCTCTGTGACTCTGTGGCTATATCCTGAACAGTTACAGGAAATGGAATAGCAGGAAATGGAATAGGAGGTGAAAAGTATGATTAAAAAGCGAATTGTGTTAACCTTTCCCAAACAAACTGTTGAACAACCAATTACTTACCGATTAATCAAAAACTATGATTTGATGGTTAATATTCTTAGTGCTAAGGTTAATCCTGATGAAGAAGGAAGATTAGTCATGGAAATAAGCGGGCAAAAAGACGAATTTCATAAAGGAATGGACTATCTTAAAGAATTAGGAGTAACTATCCAACCATTAGCTCAGGATGTTCGATGGAATGAAGGGAAATGTACTCATTGCACTGCCTGTATTCCTTTATGTCCTTCTGAGGCTTTAAGAGTTAACCGGGAAAAGATGGAAGTCTCATTTGAGGCTGAACACTGTATCCTCTGTGGGCTCTGCCTGAAGGCATGTCCTTATCAAGCAGTAGAAATACTATTTTAGTAATGGTTCAGTCATTTGGGGGAATGAACATTAACCTGCGGAGGACAGAGCGATGAAAAATAGGCTATAGGCTGAAGGATATAGGATAAAAAATCTTCAGCCTTAAGCCTTTCGCCTTCAGCCTATTTTCAGGGGAAAGGAAGTTTCACGCCAAGCACGCAAAGAACGCAAAGGGAAATAAGGGGGAAAATTTACCTTTGCGTCCTTTGCGTGAAAAAACTATTTTCAGGAGAACGCTCATAAGTCTGCGACTCACAAAGGACGATGAAAATTAATGGGACAGAGATTGGAGTCATTAGTCATTGGTCATTAGTCATTAGTCAATGACCAGTGACCAAAAGGAGATAAGCGTGAGGAATGATGTTTTCTTTACTTTCTACTTTCTACTTTCTACTCTCTACTTCCTATTTTCAGGAGAACTAACCACAAGTCCCAAATTGTGTAACCGTTCAGGCTATATATCAAAAGTGTAAGAAAGGGGATAAGGAGATAAGAGTGATATGGAGATAAGGTGTGCTTTGAAGTATGGGATACCCGAGTGGTTGGGAATACCACCTATGCAAGCCTAATCCTTGTATAGAAGTTTGTAATTATGTAGATAAAGGAGCAATCCATATCTACAGAAAGACAGGGT
>JBFLXS010000465.1 GCA_040755795.1 bacterium
TTATTAACTATTATCTTGCCCAGGCAAGCATCGGTTATTCAAAGGAAAGGGATGATTAACGAGGGACAGATGCAGGATGTTAAAAGGCCTCAAGTTCCTGGAATTCCTGCTGGGGTTCCACCGGCAGGTCAGTCATCCCCTGCGGCACCACCAGCAGAAAGTCAAGCAGTTCCTGAGGCGGGAAAGCAAACTCCACCGGCTCCTGAAACTCAACAACAAGCAGTGCCACAAGCACAAAAGGAGGCTCCCGCAACTCAACCGCCTCCTGCATCAAAAGAATAAGTGACTGTTCACCGCAGAGACGCAGAGAAACAGAGAGGAAAATATCTCTTTTTTCGTGTTTTTCGCATTTTTCGGGGTTTAAAAAGGCTTAAAAACAGGTAACCATTCACCGCAGAGACACAGAGACGCAGAGAAAAAATTAAAATTTATTGATAACTATTCAGCCACAGATGGACACAGATGAAACACTGAAAATTCGTGAATCGTGTCCGGTATCCGTGTCCGTAGTTAGGCTGAAGATTTTTCCTCCTGTTGTCCTCTGCCTTCTGCCCTCTGTATTTATCCGTGCTAATCCGTGTTAATCAGTGGCTGAATAGTTACTTTATTTCTATGTCTTCTCTGTTCCTCTGCGTCTCTGCGGTAAAGGATTACCTGAACGGTTACCGATTTTTTTATCTTGTGAATCTGCGAAAATCTGTATTCTAAAACAATTGGAGGGAAATATGAAAAAATTACTGATTATAGTTTCATTAATATTAGTTGGGTGTGTTAATATGGTTTTTTCGGCAACCTTAAAGATAGGTATGCAAGATGAACCTAAACAACTAAACCCATTTAAGGCATCTGATATCTGGAGTTGGAATGTGCTTGGTTTTTTCTATGAAGGGCTATACACCCACAACCCCCAGACATTTGAGATTATCCCCTGGTTAGCCGAAGGAGAGCCTGTTTATAACCATAAAAATAATACCTGTATCGTGCATCTTAAAAAAGGTGTCAAATGGGAGGATGGTCAACCATTTACCGCTGAAGATGTAGCGTTTTCGGCTAATGTCCTGATGGAATTCAAAATCCCACGATATTATTCAGATTGGGATTTTATAACAAAAGTAGAGGCAGTGGATAACTACACGGTTAAATTCTGGTTAAAAGAGCCTTATGCCATTTTCTTTACCCGCACATTGATGTCACTCATAGTTCCAAAACATATCTGGCAACCAATTATTGAAGAGATTAAAAAGACAAAAGACCCATTAACCAACTTGATGGAATATGAGGTAACGAAACCTGTCGGAATGGGGACATTTAAGTTTGCAGACTGGAAGAAAGGTTCTTATGTCCAATTGGTAAAAAATCCACTTTATTTTGCCACGGGCAGAACAGTAAAAGGTAAAAAAGTAGGTCCTTATTTTGACGAGATACTTTTTAAGATTTATGGCACCACCGATGCGGCGATATTAGCCCTTAAAAAAGGTGATATTGATTTTATCTGGTGGCCTATCCAGCCTGGTTTTGTTTCAGACTTGCAAAAAGACAAAAAAATTACTTTGACTAATAACCCTGAAAATGGCTTAAAATACTTCGCCTTTAATCTTCGCCGTCCACCTTTTAACGATATTAATTTTCGTCAGGCAGTGGCTTATTTAATCGATAAAAAATTTATTCAATCACGCATCCTCCAAAATTATGGGGTGCCCAATGATACAATTATGCCGCCTGGAAATAAATTCTGGTATAATCCCAATACACCTAAATATGGTGCAAATCTGAGCCAACCAGAACGAATTAAAAAGGCAATCGCTATTTTAAAAAAAGCAGGTTATTCCTGGAAAAAAGAACCAAAAGTGAACGCCAAAGGAGAAATTACAAAAGGAGAAGGATTAAAAATGCCTGATGGCACACCTGTCAAACCTTTTAAAATCCTTACCCCGCCAGCAGATTATGACCCACTGAGGGCAATGTGTGGCACGCTCATTCAAGAATGGTTGAGACAGATAGGTATTCCCGCTATTGCAACACCTACTTCCTTTGGAGATATAATTAATAAAGTAATGACCGAATGGGATTTTGATGTGTTTATACTGGGCTATAGGTTATCTCTTGACCCGGATTTTATGCGTTCTTTCTTCCATTCAAAAGAAGTTGTTAAAGATGGAAATAATCCGATGGCTTATATTAATCCTGAATTCGATAGATTAGCGGATGCCTCAGCTAAAGAAATGGTGCGGGAAAAAAGAAGAGAATTTATCCTGGAACTACAGGATTTCATCATCCGCGAAGTTCCCTGGGTGCCTCTTTATACCCTTATGCAGATAGAGGCATACCGTAATGATAGATTTAGAGGTTGGGTAAATCAACTGGATGGAATTGGAAATGGCTGGTCATTCGTATTTATTAAACCGATGTAATTATTCAGCCACTGATGGACACGGATTAACACGGATGAATATAGTAAGTATTAACCAAAAGTTCACATTAGTATTGTTGATAGTTGATAGTCTATGAAACTATAAACTTAGAGTTCTGCAAAACTAAGAAACTGTAGTTTTTAAGCGGGTATTTAAAACCTCTTTTTATCAATTTCCTCCAAAGAGCAAAATGCAAAACTCGTTTATAGTTTATGGTTTATAGTTTATAGTGTATAGTCCTTCAACTATCAACTATCTACTATCAACTATAAACTATCAACCCTGTTGCTATATCTGTTCTATGAGAAATTTTCGTTAATAACTACTACTGGACTTTCGTAAATTTTATGCTACTTCTAAAATTCTCTTTATCCTTATCAATCTGTTTATTTTGCTCAAAGAGGGCAAAATTAGGCTCAAAAGCCTGATGATTTTTTTGCAACTTATCCTTTGA
>JBFLXS010000466.1 GCA_040755795.1 bacterium
TTAATGACCCTCTGGGTTATCTTTTGGGACTCCAAAATGTCAAGAAATACAAAAAGATGGCAGAAAATGAGGTAAAGCAATGCCTGGGACCGTAGATATAGCCTTAAGTCCTACGCAACGCTCTCGTCTTTTCTTAAGTAAAAAAATAAAAAAAAGCTTGACACTTTACATAACAGACACAGAGACGCAGAGAAAAAATTAAAAACTATTTACCAAACGCAGAATTCCCTCATGGATTTTCATCAGTGCAAGATTTTGAGGACCGACATCTCATGATTGATTAACAAATTTGGTTTTGATATCCTACATATTACCATGATGTCCTCAATAATCTTTTCTGTTATCTGATTTATTTGCATGTCTTCTCCGCAAACTCTTGCGTCTCTGCGGTAAATTACCATCTAAAGGGTTACAGTTTTTTTTCAATTTTAGCCCAGGAATCTCGTAGCGAGACAGTGCGATTGAATATCATTTTTTCATTGGAAGAATCAGCATCAACGCAGAAATATCCCTGCCTTAAAAACTGATAATGATTTTCTGGTGGAGCACCAAATAAAGTAGGTTCAACTTTACAGCCAGTTAATATTTGTAATGAATTTGGGTTTAAATTCGTTTTGAAATCAACATCTTCTGTTTCATCTGGATTGGATTTCAGGAACAAACGGTCATACAGTCGCACTTCAGCGTCAATACTATGAGCCGCCGAAACCCAATGTAATGTGCCCATAACCTTCCGTTTGTCTTGTGACCAGCCACCACGCGTTTCTGGGTCATAAACTGCGTGTAACTCAACTATTTTACCGCTTACATCTTTAATGACATCTACACATTTGATATAATAGGCATGTTTCAAACGAACTTCACGCCCCGGAGATAATCGAAAAAATTCCTTTGGTGGATTTTCTCGAAAATCATCTTCTTCAATATAGAGCACTTGAGAAAAAGGAATTTTACGAGAACCCATACTGGCATCCTCAGGATTATTTTCAGCATCCAATTCTTCTACCTTGTCTTGTGGATAGTTAGTTATGACTACACGAAGTGGTTGTAAAACGGCCATAACACGAGGTGCACATTTATTCAAATCTTCACGAATACAATGTTCCAACAGCGATATATCAACCATACTATTACCTTTGGCTACGCCAATGCGTTCACAGAAATCGAGTATTGCTTCTTTTGTATAGCCTCGCCTTCGCAATCCTGCAATTGTTGGCATTCGTGGGTCATCCCAACCCGTAACATATTTTCCTTCTACCAGTTCAAGTAGTTTCCGCTTGCTCATCACGGTATAACTAAGATTTAAACGAGCAAATTCAATTTGCTGGGAATGATGGATATTTAATTCATCAAGAAACCAATCATACAATGGTCGATGGTCTTCAAATTCCAGTGTGCAAATAGAATGAGTAATTCCTTCAATAGAATCTGATTGACCATGAGCGAAATCATAAGTGGGATAGATACACCATTTCTGGGAAGTGCGGGGATGTTGGACATGAAGAATCCGATACATCACCGGGTCACGCATATTCAAATTCCCAGACGACATATCAATTTTCGCTCGCAGGGTGCAATGACCATCTTTAAATTCACCACGACGCATCCGTTGAAACAGTTCCAGATTTTCTTCAACACGACGGTTACGATAAGGACTATTCTTACCTGGTTTAGTTAATGTGCCTCGATATTCCCTGATTTCTTCTGGACTTAAATCACAGACATACGCTTTACCTTTTTTAATTAACAGCACCGCATATTCATATAATTTCTCAAAGTAATCAGAGGCGTAATACTCATCCTTACCCCATTTGAAACCAAGCCATTGAATATCCTTTTTGATAGCATCGATGAATTTCTGTTCTTCTTTAACTGGATTAGTGTCATCAAACCGCAGGTGACACCTACCTCCATATTGAGCCGCCAGCCCAAAATTAAGACAAATAGCCTTGGCATGTCCAATATGAAGATAACCGTTTGGTTCTGGTGGAAATCGAGTTACAACTTTACCACCATATTTATTTATCTTCAAATCTTTTTCAATAATCTCTCGAATAAAATCAGATTTATTTGTGGTCATAATTAGTTACCTTATGTCAATTATAGCATAGTTTCAATTAAATGTCAATCGTAACTATCCAGCCACTGTGATTCAGACAGTAGACTATAGACATCAGACTTCAGACTAAAGCGGGCAGAAATTCCAGAAAAATGAAGGCTTGGGAGACCTGTCTATAGCAGTTATTAGTCAAAACTTTACTCAGAGTGGATAAGTAAAAAAATCCAAAATCCCAAGCACCAAATCTCAAATAAACACCAAATTTCAAGTCCTAAATACAAACTATGGAGGGTAATGTTTTGAATTTTGGTCATTTGAATTTATTTGGAATTTGTGATTTGGTAACCGTTCAGGCTATATATCAAAAGTGGTAACTATTCACCCTGTAGGAAAGTAGGAGAGTAGGAAAGTAGGAGAGTAGGGAAGTAGGAAAGGCATTATCTAATTCTATCTAAAGATATTAATTATCTGCCAGATTTTCAATCCATTTGGGATATATCTGAAGAAGTGAGTAGGATGCTTATAGGTTTAATCAAATCAATTAAGAGTAAAATAGTATGAAGTATTTCCCCCCTTTCCTACTTCCTACTTGCTTGGTATGCTGAATAGTTACCAAAAGTGTAAGAAAGGGGATAAGGGGATAAGGACGATATGGAGATAAAATAATAGAAATAGATTGAAATTTATAGAAATAGGTAGAAATTGATTGTGGAAAACAACAAATTTCCATAAATTTCTATTAGTTTCTATTAATTTCAATTTTTTTAATAATATCTCCCTATCTCCTTA
>JBFLXS010000467.1 GCA_040755795.1 bacterium
ATAGTATGAAAAAAATACTTTTTTGTATATGTTGTTTGCTATTATTTAATAGTAATCTTTATGCAGAAGATATTGCAGTTCCAATTAAACAATCCGACCCATCGAAGATAAAAATAGTCATCTGTGGGTCAAGTTCTACGGGATATATTGAGGGTAAATTTGATGCTAATGGCAATTTCTTGGTTTATGACCAGGCTACCGCAGGCATAGGGACTACTACCAGCAATTTATATGTAAAAATTGCCTCTGAATGGGTAGCAGTGCAAGGGATTGCTAACCGTATTTACACAGAGGAAGATTTTGGTTATAGTCATACTTATTTTAAAACTATAGGAGCTACTACTACTGCGACTGTAATTTCTGCGGTTACTGGACAGAAGATTTATCTGAAAGGGTTTATGATAAGCAATACATCTGCAACTGATGCTGTAGTTACATTTTTTTTAGGTGGAGTTGAGTTTTGGAAGTTGCTTGTGAACAATAAAGGTGTGTTAGGTTGGTATGATGGAAAAATAAGTGCAGCTTCAGAAGCGCTCACTGTAACTACAAGTGCAGGGGATATAAATATTCGGGTTCAATATCTACAACAGCAATAGGAGATTTAAGATGAAACAACTATTTTTGTCTTTGATTTTAGTCTTAATATTTAAAATGGGATATGCGGATACTAATACTACGATAGGCACAGATACAATAATGGGCACAGAAACGGTTGGCACGATGACTACTCCAGTAGTAGAGTCACAGATTTATTCCATTCGGGTTGTATCAGCAAAACCTGAATATAAAGCAGGTGAACCGTTAGACTTACAAGTAGTAGCCAATTGGACTAATGGTTCACAAACACAAATTGTAAAGGGGTTACAGTGGCAAGCAGAAGGGACTATAACGGATGCAGGAGTGTATAAAGTAACTTGTAAATATAAAGATTGGATAACCTCTACAGATATTAAAATAATACCTGCTGAATTAATAGACTTTCAAATTATACCCGCAAAAAACATTCCTTATGGGATGTGGATACCTGTAAATAGCCTGTGTTCAGTAATAGGTTATGATAAATATAAAAATGCAATTTCTGGAATAGAGTATAACATTGCAATTAAATTAAATGGCATCTCATTTTTTGCCCAAAAATTAGGCACAAAAACAATTAGGATAGGTATGCAAATAATAACTGCGGATGCCTTGTCAAATGGTGTCATGATTAATTCTGCAAAAAGGGAGATATTGTTATATGATAACGGTATTTATAATGGCACTATTGAAATTAATGGTATCCAGAAGCAATTTACATTTAAGACAAATTTTCAACCGATTAATATTCCACATACATTAGTAGAAGTTGATATTGACAATTGCTATTATACGGTTAAGTATCTTTTAAATGGGGAAAGTGTGCAGAAACGGTTTACTATTCCCCACGAATGGATTGATAAATTTATGACTCTAAACATCTATAATTGTTTAGAAGTTATTTGTTGGATGGAACTTGCCATTGATGAAGAGGCAAGAAAAATCCAAAAAAATATGATGTATCAGGCAATTGAGAATGTATTTAAGCCATTAATAGGGAAATAATTATGCGATTATTAATATTATTGAGTTTAATCTTATCTTCGCAGATTTGCGAAGCAAAAATGAAATTTTGGATTTCATCTATATCATCGACATCTTCTACTACTAATTGGAGTTATTATCGTGATATAGTAATTACAAATCAGAGTGGAACTTTAACAGAATATCAGGTAAAAATACAAATTCCTTATAATTCTAATATGCAAACAGATTTTGACGATGTTAGAATTACCGATACCTCTAATGTCCTACTGGGACAATGGAGGGAAACATATACAAGTGGCACAGAAACAAGGTTTGTGAAAGTGCCAACAATACCACCATCTGGCTCTACTACTGTTAGGATGCATTATGGGAATTCAAATGCGAGCTCAGTATCTTCAGTAACTAATACTTTTATTCGTGAAATTAGTGGATTAAAAGGTGCATGGCAATTAGATGAAGGAACAGGAACAATTGCTAATGACACTTCGGGGAATGGTTATAATGGAACCTTAACAAATGGAGCTAGTTTTATAACTTCAGGAGGGAAATTTGGCAATGCCGTGCAGGTTGATGGAACAGATGATGTTGTAGATATTGCAAATTTTCCTTTCCCTTCATCTTTTTCTTTTGTGACTTGGGCTAAGCCATATGCGACTTCGAGTAGTCAACGAGCCCTAATGCGAATAGATACGAATGGTGCTCCTTCTATCTATCATGAACAAACTAATTATTGGAAAGTATATTCAACAGCAAATGGTTTCTTAAGTAGTGGAGTTAGTATTGTTGAAAATACATTATACCATTTAGCGTTTACTTTTGATGAAACGAGAAAAATATATGTTGATGGTGTTTTTAAAGCATCAGACACTACTACTTATGGGGCAGGAACAAATACATTAAAAATTGGTGGAGATGCTTATTCTCAAATGTTTTATGGAAATGTTAGTAATGCTTTAATGTTTAATTCGGTTTTATTAGATGCAGAAATCTCTGACCTCTACAATAACTATGGCTATTCTACCACCAATTACCCAGGAAAAGTTCTGGTGAAAAAATATGCCTCTCCAGAGCCAACTTATACAATAGGTTCTGTAGAATATACTTCAACATATTCAGAATAGAAAGGAGGAAAGAATGAAAAAGTTATTGATTTTAGCGGGATTGTTAGGATTGCTGAATTGTGGTTTTGCGCTAGCAGAAGATATTATTGATTTAGGAGTATCTGTTAATAAATTAGATAATAATTTAGGAATAGTGAAACTATATCAGATAAATA
>JBFLXS010000468.1 GCA_040755795.1 bacterium
CCAAATGTCGATAAAAAGAATGTATTCATCTCTCATCCTCCTTTATTGAGATTTGTTACTATTCTCTTTATCGGCAGGATGAGAGATTTTTTTTAGCTTTTTTTCAAAAATTCACGAAACTCCAGATAGAGATAAGAAGAAATATTTCAATATCATTACTCATTGCAGAGTTCCTATTTCTGTTTATAAAACCATACCCTGGGGGAATGACCCATTAAGTAAACATCCGGATTTTAAACATGAAACTTTTCCTATTTTTAAAAGACCAACTAATTATGTCTATGATAAGATTTTAAGACAGATACATCCTGACATTGAAGAGAGGAGGGTATATGTTAAAGAAGGTATAAGGAGATGTGAGGATATTAAAAAGGTGTTAAATACTCCTGAATGCAAACGCCGCCTGGAAGATATTAAATCTTCAGGTGAAATTCCTCAAGATGTCGAAATAAGTGAAATATTGAAAGTATTAACAGAGTTTAAAGATTTTGGGAATATATATGATACCTTCATCAACTTTATCGAGAGTAAAGATGGTATTTTTAATAAAATATCTCAAAGACATAAGGATATACCCGAAAGGGTAGTTGGAAAGATGTTAGATGAAGGAAGACTTATGGAAGAGGTAGAGAAGGCACATGCTGAACTCAAATCTGATATGGGTGAGATATATAACTTATTCTCTAATATTTTAAGGAGATTACCTTCCTTAAGTAATTTTGCTCAACTGATTGGAAGACAATTAGACAGCATAGGAGAATGGATAGAAAGAGAGAGACCAAAATCTATTAGGGTAGGAACCGATATAGCTTTGGAAGATATAGTCGATACAGCAGATGATTTTCGTAGATACCAGGAGCGTCGCAGGGAACTGATGCGTGTAAGGTGGTCAAGATGACTGAACTGAAACTGATAGGAAATTGATAATATGTAAAGACGGGCATCCTTGTAATAATATGGCTTAGGGTCAAACCCTGATTATAAATTTTAACATCAAGCCTGTTTATGGTCATCCACTACTCATCCATTCTACACCAAACTCTTAGAGAAGTCAATCAAAAAACCCCGTCCACAGCAATTCTCGGTGAAAATTAAAACCGTGATTTAATGGGGGTTTTGAGGGGTAGGGGAAAAATATTTTTCGCGAACTTTTTTATTTTTTGGAGTGCGAAAGTGCCAGAGATCCTTAAAAAGTAAGAGTCAGTCCCGCATTTAAGGCATAATCTTCAACCTGCCTAAATTCTGAATTTTCCAATGGTAAAGATAGTTTACCACCTTTCTCCGTAATCTTCCATGCTGGTTTATATTGAGCCATAGGATGGAAGATTATGGCACTTTTTAACCCTCTAAGGTGCTCAACAAGTGGTCTCTGACAGCAGTCCCAATGCCCCGGTAAGACTAAATGCCGGACTATTACCAGATTGAACAATTTCTTTTCACAAATAGTTTTCAATGCAGATGTTGCTGTCTCTTTATATTGTGGTGCCTGGCTAAGGGTAAAGGCACAATTATTATTAAAGTATTTAAAGTCAAAAACCAATATATCCACAAGTCCCCAAAGAAGATTATAAAATGCCGGAGTAGAGTAGCCATTCGTATGCCATATTATAGGTAAATATGATGCCCAGGAAGGTGCATTCCTCAGGAAATTTAAGATTGCCAGAAAAGATTGGTCAGGGTTTCCTCCTAAAAAGGATATATTATCAAATTCACCAGGAGGATATTCCTTTCTTATTTCTTCCCAAAGAGAAGGTGTAAAAGATATGCCTTTAACCTCATGAGGGTTTATCAATTCTCCCTTCTGGCAGAATCTACACCTTATGTTGCAACCTATAAGTTCTATTACCAGAGTTCTTCCTATCTCTTTTTCCTCTCCTATATGAACAAAATGCTGATGATAATAAGAGGTATTTCCCATAGCACATTCACCCTTGTCTATTCTTTCCCCGCCACATTTATGTCCACAGAGGCAGCATTCTTTGAGGTATGCCTTAAAGAGTTTTCTTTTTATCTCATAAACAGTAAGGTTACTATCAGACCTTGATTTTTCGTCTGAAAGGATTTTCTTCATTACATCATTGTGAAGAGTAAGGAGTTTGTTTAATTCTTCTGGTAACATTTTCGGAATCAGGTAATTTTTTAAGGTTCTCATCCAAATTAGTTGTAAGAAAATACCTTCTCCATTAAGATATTCTATCACTCTTCTTCAGCTACAATGTACCTGCCGCCGGGTTCTTCTGAAGGAACTGGAATATCTAAAAAGCTACCTGATTCTTCATCAATCATCTTTGCATATCCTTTAGGACTATATACTAATGGATTATCCATTATCTTTTTTACTATTAATTTCATCTTCTCCACTTTTTCTACAATACGCTGTTTTCTTAGAATACCATTAGCAAGTTTTTCTACATCAGGAATCTGTGCTAATTCTGAATAAAGAGTTAATACTAATACTGGTAATTCTTCCTTTGAAGGATATTTTCCACGAATAGCTTTTAGTACCTTTATCCCATCTTCAGTAGGCTTATCCAGATTTATATCTAATATTACTAAATCAATTTTATTCCCTTCTCTTTCCTGTTTCTCTAATCTCCATAACGCATATACCTGATATGATCCCTCTTTGATGGGGAGTGCAAATATCTCCTCATAATCTTTCAGCACTATCTCTTTCATCTCTTGTACTAAATATTCATTATCTTCTATTAACCCAACTTCATGAAAAAATCGCTAATTCAGGATATTTTTCACTGTCTCTAAAAATATAAGTCCTGTTATATCAGCAACTTGCACATTTTGGATTCGTCAAAATCGGTTTGTAGTGCCAAAAT
>JBFLXS010000469.1 GCA_040755795.1 bacterium
CTCAACACGACACCAGGATTAATGTCTGAAGGGTGGAGCAAGAAAAAGTTTGAGCCATTTCTCCAATTCTCCCTTTTCCCCATTTCTCCTTGTTTACACTTCTAATGTATAGCCCTGAACGGTTACATCACTTTGAACGGATAGCAGGGTTAAAAGTAGAAAATTGGGTAAAAGATGGATTTATTTGATGAACAAAGACAAAAAATTAACCAACCGTTAGCGGTGCGGATGCGACCGAGAAATTTAGCTGAATTTGTCGGACAACAACATATCATAGGCGAAGGGAAATTACTCAGACGGGCAATTGAATCTGACCGCATAACCTCGATTATACTTTATGGACCACCTGGTTGTGGGAAAACAGCCCTGGCTCAAGTTATAGCCAATACGACTAATTCTTACTTTGAGAGATTAAATGCGGTTACTTCTGGTGTGGTTGAGGTCCGTCAATTTCTTCAACAAGCACAAGACCGCAAAAGATTTGAGGCAAAAAAGACCATCTTGCTCATCGAAGAAATTCACCGATTTAATAAGCCTCAACAAGATGCCCTATTACCAGATGTAGAAGAAGGGAATATTTCATTAATTGGCACCACAACACAAAATCCATTTTTTACGATTAGTTCACCAATTTTATCTCGAGCTCAGATTTTTCAACTTAATCCACTAAATTCACAAGAAATAGAAACGATTTTAATCAATAGCCTTAAAGATAAAGAAAGAGGATTAGGGAAGTATGAAGTAATAATGGATAAGAAAGCATTAGAGCACTTGATAAAAATTTCAGATGGAGATGCCAGACGGGCACTAAATGCCTTAGAAATTGGCGTGTTAACTACACCACCTAAAAACGGTAAGATTTATTTTACCTTGAAGGTATCTGAGGAGTCTATTCAACAAAAATCTGTTGTTTATGACCGGGATGGTGATGCACATTACGATACTATCTCAGCTTTTATTAAGAGTATGCGTGGTAGTGCCCCGGATGCGGCTTTGTATTGGTTAGCGAAGATGATTTATGCTGGAGAAGACCCACGATTTATTGGCCGGAGAATACTGATTTGTGCGGCTGAAGATGTGGGGAATGCCGACCCACAGGCATTGGTCGTGGCAACAGCCGCATTTCAAGCATTAGAATTTATTGGAATGCCAGAGGCTAAAATCCCTTTAGCCCAGGCGGTTACTTACATTGCCTCTGCCCCAAAAAGCAATGCCGCTTATCTTGGCATTGAGGCAGCAATGAAGGATGTAGCCACAGAAAAAACAAAGGAAGTCCCAAAACCCCTCCGTGATACACATTACAAAGGGGCGAAAAAATTAGGCTATGGCATAGATTATAAATATCCACATAACTTTAAAGACCACTTTGTTCAACAAAAGTATATCCCTGATAAAAATAAAACCTATTATCAACCTACAAATCAAGGATATGAGGCAAAGATTAAGGAAAGATTGGATAAATTGAGAGCGATGGAATAAATTATGTAGTCACAACTTAATTCATAGGAGATATAAAAATGGCTATTTTGAAGGTGTTCGGATAAAAAGGTTCAAGGAGCGAGGTTCAAGGATTAAGGTGAATGGAAAAGAGAAGGATGCTAATGGGGTTGGAAACAGCACTTGTGAAATCAAAGGGCAAGAGGTGAAGAGTAGGAGAAGACCCTGTTCCTTGCACCTTGAGCCTTGTTCCTTCTGTTTGGAAGGGCTAATAAAATCAACGCTCAATTTTATCCGAGAGCGTTCATTTTAGAAAAAGAGGTTAGTTTAGAGGTAAGCGTTCAGGTAACAGAATCAGTTTAAGCTTTAAGATGCACAACATCTGACGGCTTTGATCAGTTAAGTTTAAAATGTTATCAATGACCAATATCGAATGTAGAATGTAGAATTATTAAGTTTTGGTATTTTTCTGTTTAGCCGTTGTAACGCTCTTCAAGATCAAATATTCTATTTTCCTTCGGCATTTCTACTCCTTTACATTCTACATTCAATATTCTACATTCAATATTTTGTAAGCGTTCATATATTATACTTTCCTATATGATGGACAAAAAAATGATTAAAGTTGGCATTTTAACTATTAGCGATAAAGGGTTTCAAGGAGAACGAGAGGATAAAAGTGGGAAACTAATCGCTGAAATTGTCTCAAAATTAAACGCACAAGTGATTGAATATAAAATCATCCCGGATGAAAAGAAGGTAATTATTGATAATTTAAAAAAATTGATAGACGAATCAGGTTGTGAGGTTGTATTGACTACGGGTGGGACTGGATTATCCTCACGAGATGTAACTCCAGAGGCTACCAGCGAAGTGATTGAAAAAGAAGTGCCAGGTTTTGGTGAAATAATGCGGACGATAGGATTCAAATATAATCCTCACGCACTTCTATCAAGGGCTATTGCGGGCGTCCGAAAACAAAGCCTGATTATTAATTTACCCGGTAGCCCCAAAGGCGTTAAGGAGTGTTTGGAACTTATTTTACCCTCAATCCCGCATGGAATTGAGGTTTTAAAAGGGAAAGTAGAAGAATGTGGGAGGATTAGGTGAACAGTTGTTGGTAATCAGGTAGTTTGAGGATTAAATAAAGAGATTAGCCTCGTAGAGACGCTCTGTTTGTAGGATGTGGCTTTGTGTGAGAATATAGGGCTTTACGAAATTATAAAGTAAGTAATCGGTTAAATGGTAACTATACTTTAGAAAGGCATATTTTGTGATTTCCTGTTACTATCAACTCAGGTTATCGGTTATCAGGTTATCGGTAAAGAGCAAGCAGTAGCCTGCTATCTCAAATTACCGATTACTGATTACCTGATTACCGATTACTTT
>JBFLXS010000470.1 GCA_040755795.1 bacterium
TCTTGTAAATTTTTAAGTTGGATAGGGACTGAGTTACCAAGTCCAGGGTGAGGTCTAAGGAAGTTGTAATAGGTAACAAAAAGAGTAGTGAGAGCAATAGCACCGTTTTTGGTATTAAATCCACAAGAAACGAAAATCGGGGGACACACGAAAATCGGGGGACACAATACTAATTAACGAAAAAGAAAATCGGGGGACACAATACTAATTAAAAGGAAATAAGTATTGTGTCCCCGAATTGCTCCTGTCCCCGAATTGCTCCTTAGGTGATTGGTAGAAAATAGGCTGGAAAAATAGAATTTTGCAAAGAGAGGATTGTATCTTGAATTGTGAATTTGATCCTATTGCTTCATGACATTTAATTTTAGTAATTGAGTTATTTTGACGATATATACCTTAGGTAAACAAAAACCAAAGGAGGATCGTCATGGATAAGAAGTATATTGTTAGGCTTACGGAAGAAGAGAGTAAAGGGCTTGAGGAGTTGATTAGCAAGGGGAAGAGTGTTGCATACAAGATTAAGCATGCTCATATTCTTCTTAAGGCTGATGTCAATGATGGGCTGGGGTGGTCAGATGAAGAGATTGCAGAAGCCTTTTCGGTGCATCGGAATACGGTGTGTAATGTGCGTCAGCGTTTTGTGGAGTTTGGATTAGAAGGAGCACTTGAGCGTAAGAGGCAGGAGGAACCTTCCAGGAAGCGGATATTTGATGGCGAGAAAGAGGCGAAACTGATAACCATTGCCTGTTCTGAACCACCGTCTGGTCGTGCCAGGTGGAGTTTAAAGATGCTGGCAGACGAATTGGTTGCTTTGGAAGTTGTGGAATCGGTTTCTGATCAGACTGTCCGGCGAACGTTAAAAAAAACAAAATGCAAAATCGGGGGACAAATGCAAAATCGGGGGAGCAAAATCGGGGGACACAATACTAATTAAAAGGAAATAAGTATTGTGTCCCCGAATTGCTGAGTTACCTAATTACCCAATTTACCCAAATTATGGAGGTGAGGTAAAATGATTAAAAGAATTTTTTTAGGGTTAATGATTGTTGTGGGTTGCATCTTGATTTTTGGCACATATCGCTTGAGTGATGGAAAGGAGAAAAATATTGTCTCCAAGCCATCTAGACCCCAACATATCAAAGTTAACTTACAATACACTGGCGAATTGAGACTTGGAAAGGTAATAAGTTTGAGTGCAGAGGTAATGCCTGATCTTGATGTTTCAAAAATGGAAGTAGGATTTGGATATTATAGAAATGATGACTTTGAGGGGGGAGGGATAAGATACCTGGGTCCAACTAAATTTGAGCTGGGTCAGGTAAAAAAAGATGAAAAACATAAATTTAATGTAGATCTTATTATTGAAAAAGAAGGGACATATTTAATTTCAGTATCGGCTTGGAGTCCTGTTCCAGGAAAAGAGAATATCCCAACGATTGTTTACGACGGGAGTGCTAATATTCCAAAATTTTGTCTCGATGATAAAGGATTTGAATGGTATAAGGATAGAATAGAAAGAGAGAGACAGGAAAGACTTCTACACCCTCAAGAATGGGACATGAAAGAGGAAAATGGGAATTGGTTCTATTTTAAAGATGGAAAATGGATATCCACAGGTAAAAATTATCCATATGAAGCAGCAGAAAAAGATGGACGGCACGAGTCAGTGGTTAAGAGTGATAGAGAACCAGAATCTCGACCAGGACCGTATGTGAGAGAAGAAGACCAAAAGAAGGAGCCTTCTTTGGTTCCTCCTGGAGTAGGACCTTCTGAATTACCCAAATTGCCGACAATCAATCTGCCAGAACCAATTATGCCAACATCTCCTATTCGTCAGACTATTGAAAAAAAGAAAGATTTAAAAGATCTAAGTTATGAAGATGCAGAATCATTAGGAATATCGGGAATAAAGGCAATAAAGCTGGCACCTGCCCGAAATTATGAAAAGAAGCTTGATGAGAATGAGGATGGAGAGAAATGAAATTAAATGGAAAATTATTAATACTATTTTTACTTTTAGGCGGGCAAATTAATCCAAATAAGGATGCGGATGCTCGGAAAATTCTAGAGTTGTATCCCACAGATGATACATATATAATGTCTGCACTTCCTGATGCAACTCGAGGAACCTCCTCAGATTTGGTAATTGGAAATGCGAAAGACTGGCGTGATCGTATTCTACTTAGATTTAACATATCTTCAATTCCTATCACTGAAAGAATCATTCAATCTGATCTATATCTGTACTGTTGGGGATATATAGGCACTAGTGCTTCAAGATTTGTCGATGTCTATCGCATGGGATGGAGCTGGTCAGAAAATGAGGCAACATGGAATAACTCATCTAATTATTATAGTACTCCATCTTATTATGGTACTTACACTGGAGGAGATGGCGGCTGGAAAAAATGGAGGGTAACAGATCTTGTAAGAGAATGGCATAAAGGTACCTATTGGAACTATGGAATGATGCTTATTCCTAATCCGGAAAAAGTGGAAGGGACGAATATGTTATACCATTACTCTAAGGAGAGCAAAGTGGTAAATGGTACACCTACTTTGATAAAAAATCGGGGGACACAAAAAAAATCGGGGGAAAAAATCGGGGGACACAATACAAAAATCAAAATCGGGGGACACAATACTAATTAAAAGGAAATAAGTATTGTGTCCCCGAATTGATGAATTTAAACTTTATGTTGGCGGGGTCAATCCAAAAAAAATTAAAGTTTAAGAGAAAAAATGCCGAGAATACCTATAGAAGATTAAAAACTTTCTAAAGAATAAGGAGGTATTCTCGACAATGACTCA
>JBFLXS010000471.1 GCA_040755795.1 bacterium
GCAAACTTAACAAAGCAATAGGTTGTTCACCACCTTATTTTCCTTCCTTTGCGTCCTTTGCGAAATCTTCCTTTGCGCTCTTTGCGGTTAAATCTTTATACCTTTAAAAAACTTGAACATCAAGTTATAGTATTTTTCGCTATTGTGGGCACATAGTTATATAAAAAGCGGGGATTTAGGTTAATAAGGAATTAAGATTGTGGCATTCAAAATGACTAACAATATATATTATACGAGGAGGATGAAAATAGTGGTAGGAGATAGGAGGTGTGAGGTAAGGAGATAGGCGTGAGGAGTGATGTTTTCCTTACTTTCTACTCTCTACTTCCTATTTTCAGGAAAATCCCTCATTTCACTGACCCATTATATTTTGACGCTTTTGAGAACTTTTTCCTATCTTTCCCTAATTTCTAATTTCTATTCATCATTTCAACAAATTTCTTAAATAAATAACCTGCATCATGAGGACCTGGTGAAGCCTCAGGATGGTATTGAACCGAGAAAATCGGCAGTTTTTTATGCCTCATTCCTTCTAATGTCTGGTCATTAGGGTTGATATGCGTAATTTCAACCTCATCTTTGTTCAAAGAATTAATATCCACACAAAAGCCATGATTTTGTGCCGTAATATCTATTTTACCGGTGGCTAAATCTTTCACTGGTTGATTTCCACCTCGATGTCCGAATTTAAGTTTGTAGGTTTTACCACCAAAGGCTAATCCTAAAATCTGATGGCCTAAGCAAATGCCAAAGATTGGCAATTGGTAATTGGTAACTGGTAATTGGTAATTGGTAACTGGTAACTGGTAATTGGTAATTGGTAATTGGTAGATGAGTTTTTTAACGGTTTCAACCGCATAAGGGACACCAGCGGGGTCGCCGGGACCATTGGATAAAAAAATGCCATCAGGATGGTAGGAAAGTATTTCTTCTGACGAGGTGTTCGCTGGCACAATAATCACTTCACAACCAACATTTTCCAGCATCCGTAAGATATTATGTTTTATACCAAAATCCATCGCTACAATTTTGTATTTTAGATTGGGGATTGGGGACTGGGGATTGGTTTGCCAATGATACGCTTTTTGGCAAGTAACTTCTTTAACTAAGTCCCGACCAATTAAGCCCTGAGAAGACCTGGCTTTAGCCACAAGACTTTCTTTATCTAAATCCTCAGTTGAGATAACTGCTTTCATTGCACCACAAGTCCGAATGTGTTTGGTGAGTGCTCTTGTATCTACCCCTTCTACTCCAATAATTTTATGCCCTTTCAGAAATTCAGCCAATGGTTTTTGAGCTCGCCAATTGCTATAAATCTGACTGTATTCTTTAACCACAAAACCTTCAACATGAGGCATTTGAGATTCCATATCCTCATCGTTTACCCCATAGTTGCCAATCAAGGGATAAGTCATTGTCACTATTTGACCTTTGTAGGAAGGGTCAGTTAGAATTTCTTGATACCCGGTCATACTGGTATTAAAAACTATCTCGCCATATTTCTCTCCAGAGTGGCCAAATGCCTGTCCTTCAAATATTTTTCCATCTTCTAAAGCAATAATTGCCTTCATCTTTTTTATCCTTCTTTCGATTTTAGATAAATCCAAAATCGTAACTATTCACCGCACAGACGCACAGACACAGAGAAAAAATTAAAATCTATTGGCTATACGCTTAATTTCATCTCTTAGAACAGAAACATTAAAATTGATCAATAAACCTATCCTTTTATTCATCATTTTTAGATAGGTTAAAAGTTGAGCTTCGTGAATCGGAAGTAGTTGCTCGACTGCTTTTAATTCTACGATAACTTTTTCTTCAACTAAAAGATCTATCCGGTATCCACAATCTAATTTAAATCCTTTTTTCTCTGTTCCTCTGCGTCTCTGCGGTGAATAGTTACCCAAAATCTAAAATGCTCTTAAAACAGGGAATGTGGAAAAGAAGCAGGGATAATGGAAAAACTCAGCACTAAGGCAAGGAGGATAAGTATAAAAACAGCAAGAATAATGAGAGTAGCAGGTGTGGTTAATATCATCACTGCCCTAAAATTTGAGACCTGATAAATCTCACGGATAGAGATAATTTCTAATTTGACTATCCACAGGAGGATGATTAAATTAAAAAGGAGATAGAGTGAGAATTTTATTGCGTGTGGGGTATTTTGAATTAATAATGACCAGGGGGTAATTAATATTGCGGGTAAAAAACAAAAGCCTAATGCCGTGAACAAACTACTTACTTTACCTTCTCCGTCAAACCATTCAGCAAATAGATGGAAAATCGCCGTTCCAACTATCCAGATACCAATAATAAAAATTAGTCTTCCCAGTAATCCGACCGTAAGGATAACCTTAGCCACATTTAGCTCAACCGGGCTTATTAATATTCCTCCCACATGGCTACTGATAGTGGCTAAAAGCACCACAAAAAATGCCCAACTTACGGGTTTCTGCCCTTGAAGTGCTTTCATACTGACAGCAGGTTTGGTAAATGTATAATATATTGTTTCAACACCACTCATATTGGTTATTATTTTACATTATTGAGCCAATTTTGTCAAGAGGAAAAAAGTGGTAAGCGTTCAGGTGGTGTAACAAAAGGAGATGTGGAGATTAAGGAGATAGGGAGATATTATTAAAAAAATTGAAATTAATAGAAACTAATAGAAATTTATAGAAATTTGTAAGAGTTCAGGTAGGATAACAATAAGGAGACAGGGAGCAGATGGAGAAGTGGAGAAAAGAAGAGTTAAGTGATAGGATTATTAATGCCTGTATTAATGTCCATCAAAAGTTAGTGTCGTGT
>JBFLXS010000472.1 GCA_040755795.1 bacterium
ATGGAAATTTGTTGTTTTCCACAATCAATTTCTACCTATTTCTATAAATTTCAATCTATATTCTATTATCTTATCTCCATATCACTCTTATCTCCTTATCCCCTTTCTTACACTTTTGATATATAGCGTGAACGGTTACCAATTTTAGAAGAGGAGGTTTAAAAAACAATGGGATTAGTGTATATCGATGGAGAACTTTTTAAAAAGGAAGAGGCAAAGATTTCTGTTTTTGACCATGGCTTACTTTATGGTGATGGGGTATTTGAAGGAATCAGGGTATACAATGGCCGGATATTCAAATTAAATGAGCATTTAGAAAGACTGTATAAATCAGCAAAATATATTATGCTCACTATACCTTTAACAAAGGAAGAATTAACTAAAGCCGTTATTGAAACAATAAAAGCCAATGAATTACGGGATGCCTATATTAGATTGCTGGTAACAAGAGGAGCAGGAGATTTAGGGTTAGACCCCAAAAAATGCCCAAAACCTTCTATTATCATTATTGTTGATAAGATAAGTTTATATCCAAAGGATTTTTATGAAAAGGGCCTGGAAATAGTTACCGTGCCTACTCGGAAAAATATTCAAGAAGCTTTAAGTCCCTGCGTGAAAACATTAAACTATCTTAACAGTATTTTAGCACGGATTGAAGCAAGTAATGCCGGTGTCTTAGAGGCAGTGATGTTAAACACCGAAGGATATGTTACTGAATGTAGTGGAGATAATATCTTTATTATCAAGAATCATACCCTGACTACACCGCCTTTATGGGTAGGTGTCCTGGAGGGGATTACACGAGATACGGTGATGAAAATAGGTGAAGAGATGGGACTAAAGGTGGTTGAAAATGTCTTAACTCGGTTTGACCTTTATACCGCAGATGAATGTTTTTTGACTGGCACAGCCGCTGAGGTAATTCCAGTGGTGAGAATTGATAACCGCATCATTGGAACGGGCAAACCAGGTATCACTACTTTAAAGATTACAGAAATATTCCATAAATTGACTCAAAGAGAAGGAACAGAAATTTATAAGTGACAGGAAAGGTAAAAAGGAGAAACCCGCCTGTCCATAATGGTGGACACAAAGGACGATGAAAATAGTAGGTAGGAGATAGAAGATGGGAGGTAAGGAGATAGGCGTGAGGAGTGATGTTTTCTTTACTTTCTACTCTCTACTCTCTACTTTCTACTTCCTTATTTTCAGGAGAAGGTATGAAAAGAAATTGGTTTATACTCTGGGGCACAATTTGTCTGCCTATAATTTGGGTAATCTTAAGAATTTCAGGCTGGGATTGGGAAGCCTACCCGATTTTGACCGTGTGTTTTTCCGGCATAGGAATTGTCTGTGCGGCATTTTTACTCTGCTGGGCATCTGAATCCGCTCAAAAAGATGTCTCCCAGGTTTTAGCCTTAGCCTTTTTAGCCTTAATCGCCGTCTTGCCTGAATACGCCGTGGATATGTATTTTACATGGATGGGAGGGAAAAATCCATCTTATATTCCGTATGCCACCGCAAATATGACCGGCGCCAATCGACTCTTAATAGGATGTGGTTGGTCTCTTGTTGTCATCCTTTACTGGATAACGAAAAAGGCTCCAGGTATTGAATTGGAAGAATCACATAAAATAGAGTTATCATATCTGTGTATGGCGACTTTGTATTCTTTTATTATTCCTATTAAAGGCTCTTTAGCTATATTTGATGCGATAATTTTTGTATTACTGTTTATCCTGTATATCACCTCAGCCGCCAGGGCAAAAATAATCGAGCCAGAACTCATTGGTGTGCCAGAAAATATTGGTAATCTTCCTCAGACGACAAGACGAATAACGGTTATCTCCTTATTTTTATATGCGGGATTTCTTATTTTTATTTCCGCAAAACCTTTTGCCGAGGGATTAATTACTACAGGTAGAATCTTTAAGATAGAGGAGTTTATCCTTGTCCAATGGATAGCCCCACTTGCCTCTGAGGCGCCTGAGCTTATTGCCGCCTCTTTGTTTGTCCTCAAAGCACAACCTACCATGGGATTAGGAACTTTAATCTCCTCCAAAGTAAATCAATGGACACTCCTTGTTGGACTAATACCGGTTATTTTCTGTATCTCCAGCGGGAAGATAGAATTGATGTGCATAGATGACCGACAAAGAGAAGAGATATTCCTTACCGCGGCTCAGTCTGCCTTTGCAGTCTCAATTCTGGTTAATCTCCATCTGTCGGTAAAAGAGGCGTTGATTATATTCATCCTGTTTTTTACTCAATTACTACTCCCTTCAAAAGAAATACGGTTGATTTATAGTTTCCTTTATTTAATCTTAACCATTTTTATTTTAGTTAAAGATAAGACGCGATTAAAAGGTTTGCTTTCGTTGATTGTGGAAGGATTATTAATTAAACGGAAGGGGTAAATGTGTAGTTTAGACTTTTGATTTTTGATATTTGTAACCGTTCAGGTGGTTCTTTACCGCAGAGACGCAGAGGAACAGAGAAGACATAGAAATAAAGTAACTATTCAGCCATTGATTAACACGGATTAGCACGGATAAAAAATAAAATCAGTGTTTCATCTGTGTCCATCTGTGGCTGAATAGTTATCAATAAATTTTAATTTTCTTCTCTGCGTCTCTGTGCCTCTGCGGTGAACGGTTACAAGATCCAAAATAAGGGAATTGAGGTGAATGAGAAATGGAAGAACTGATAATTTTGGAAACTGATTTAAAAGACTTAAAATCTTATTCTAAGGGTAAGGTGAGGGATATTTATGAATTTGATGGTAAACTTCTAATCATCGCCA
>JBFLXS010000473.1 GCA_040755795.1 bacterium
GAAACCTAACCCCAATGTTTATAATATGTTACATATACCTACCTCACCTCCTAAACACCCCTAAAATCTACCTTCTTACTATTATAACCCCTTGATTTTACTGGAGTTAATAGGTCCAACCCTCTTTGGTAATTGGTAACTGGTGAATGGTAATTAGTTACCCATTATCATTTAACCGATTACTTACTTTTTATCCGCGAGCTTTCATTTTAGATTTTGGATTGAAACATAAATCCAAAATTTTCTTGGAGCCCACAACCAGAATTGAACTGGTGACCTCGTCCTTACCAAGGACGCGCTCTACCTACTGAGCTATGTGGGCAAAATTAAGTTTGTATTTATTTTATCAAAATAAAAGTAAATTGTCAAGTTAAATTTTGATGGGAGTAAAACGGCACTTCATATCCTCTTGGTGTTATCATCCGGTTATTCCATAGAAAGGTTTGTGAGTTGCCGATTATTATTGTTGTCTGCATGTCAATCTCATAATCAAGCATATCTTTAAGATTTGTGACGATTATCTTTTCGTTATCTCGCATTGCCCCTTTTACAATTCCTACCGGTGTTTCTGGGGTTCTGTATTTTAAGATAATCTCTCTGGCTTTATTAATCTGTTTTTGTCTGCCAATGCTTCTGGGATTGTAAAAGACGATAACAAAATCAGACATAGCCGCCGACTCAAGCCTTCTTTTAATCAATTCCCATGGGGTAAGTCTGTCTGATAAGCTGATAACGGCAAAATCGTGCATCAACGGTGCACCCAGTCTTGCCGCAGAGGCATTCAAGGCAGAAATGCCCGGCACAACCTCAATATTAATTTCAGGAAGGTTCTGTTTTTTGATAATTTCAAACACCAATCCAGCCATAGCGTAAATGCCAGGGTCACCGCCGCTGATGACTGAAACGGTTTTGCCGGCAATAGCCAATTCTACTGCCTTTTGACATCTCTTTAGTTCCTGCGTCATCCCCGTAGAGATGATTTCTTTATCTTTAATCAGTTCTGCTATAAGGTTGATATAACTGTTATATCCTACAATAACCTCAGAACTTCTAATTTTCTTCTGGGCATAAGGTGTAATATGTTCACTATCACCGGGGCCTACACCGACAATGTATATTTCCCCTTTTTCTTCTGTTTTGTGTTCTGCCACGGCTATCGTTACATTTCTTATCTTTTGTTTTGGTATAAGCAGTTTGTTTGCCTTTGAGGCAAGTAGTGCGGCTGGCTCGGCGACACCTATTGCCCCGGTGGACTTAAATACAGACTCAGATTTCAATATCCCCTTCACTGAATTGAGTTCGTCCGTAGAGAATGTCTGAGTTAAGAGGTTGTAAATTTGGGCAAATGCCACTAATCCTGGTTCAAGAGATTTTATATCAATGGTAGCAATAGATATGACATCAGCAAATGAGAGATTATGTTTTGCCAATGTCTTTCTTACTGCTTTTTCTATTTCATTTTCTGATGTGCCGCGATTACAGCCAATACCAATTACCAAATTGCTATGGGATATATTGTGAACATCTGATGCCGTAGTGATAACTGCCTGACCATCAAGGAATTTTGCGATATTTCTTGCGGTTTTATTTGCTCCGCCCAGATGTCCACTCAAGAGACTGATGACAAACTTTCCCTTTTCATCAAGCACAACTACAGCCGGGTCTGTCTTTTTGTCCTTTATCAATGGAGCAATCGTCCTTACCACAATACCGCACGCCATAATAAAAATAAGGTTTTTGCATTCATTCCATATTTCAGAAACAGCCGCAGATTGAAATTTTAGGATTTGGGCATCTGGATAAAGTCCCTTAATCCGTTGTGCAAGGTTTCTGCCATTGTTTGAGATGTAAAGTATTACGGTTTTATTTTCGGCATACATGTTTGAAATCTTTATGATAAAGTTTTGATTCCTTTCCTAACGATTTTTCTGAGGCTTTCAATGCCTCGCCAATATATATCAAGGCAGTCTTTTTAATTTTGGCGTTCTTGACCATTTCTACCATTTCTTTTAATTTCCCTCTGATTATCCTTTGGTTATCCCAGGATGCCTTTTCGATAATCGCAACTGGTGTATCTTCAGGATAGCCTTTGAGGAGTTCATTCTGGACATCCTCAATCATTCCGACGCTTAAAAAAATCACCATAGTTGCTTTATGTTTAGCCAATTTGCTCATCTTTTCTGCCTCTGGCACTTTTGTTTTGCCTTCAAGTCGAGTAAATATTACGGTTTGGCTTATCTCTGGTATGGTAAGTTCCTGACCAAGTATTGCCGCACCAGATGATGCCGAAGATACACCTGGTACAACCTCATATTTTATGTTCAATGCCCGTAATCTTTCTATCTGTTCTGAGATGGCACTGTACAGGGAAGTATCACCTGTATGGAGACGGACAACCACTTTGCCGCCATCTACGGAACATCTAATTACATCTATGATTTCATCAAGTGTCATCCCGGCAGAATCATATATCTCTGCCCTGATACCTTCAAGGAGTTGTGGATTAACCAGACTCCCGGCATAGATAACTACATCTGCTTTATCAAGCAGATTTCTACCTTTGATAGTTATTAATTCCGGGTCGCCAGGGCCCGCACCAACAAAATAAACCTTACGCATATCTTCACCTCAATACCAAACCCATACTTGACCCTGTCAATGCACTCCATAATACTACAGCAATTCTCGGTGAAACTAAATAAACAGCCCAAGTAACCACCTTAAAGCCATTTTTTGCTTTTTAAACATCTTCTTCCTCTAAATTGCTTAAAATTTCCCCCTCCTAAACCTCTGGAGAATCTC
>JBFLXS010000474.1 GCA_040755795.1 bacterium
CTTGAATTTTGCCGGTGATATAAAAATTCTCTTTTGACCCCAGGTAGTATAAGCTATAAGTGCCCGGCGTAACAGTAGATGTCCCAAGTGTTACACAAGGCGTATCGTATGTCTTTGTTCCTTTATCGGGAATACCGTCGAGGGATTGGTGGATTTTATCCCATTGCTTAGTTTCATTAGCATGGAATCCTTTTAAACCATCTCTTATCCTAATTACAGAAATTGGGTCAAAGATTCTTGTGTTATAGGCAAACCCTTCTTGCACCCCTTGTTGGCTCAAACCACTAACTACACCGTCGGTATCCTTATAACACCCCAAAGCACCGATCTGCCCTACTATACATACTACCTCTACATTATCCCATAAATTTTGCAATCCTGGATCGTTATTAAGATGCCAGAGGAAAGTATTATGCATAGGTAGAGGTATAGGAGATTGATTCAACCATGTTTGTTGGTCCTGAAGAGCACCTTTGGCTATATCTTCTATCTTTTTTACCTCTAATTTCCTTGCGAGACTACGGAGAATTACTCCTCGCAGTATCTGTCCAAATTCAGATTCAGGAACCTCGCGTATTCTTCTTATTAGTTCATCAGCAACCCAACTTCCAGCATGAGCAGTTCCAATAGTAATCAGTCGTTTTACTCGTTTCCAGCCCTCCTTTTCCTGAATATAGTGTCTGGCAATCAATCCGCCTTGCGAATAAGCAACTATAATGAGTTTGTCAGTATCGGGATTATAGTTAGCCCCATAGTAAGACTTTAATATCCCCGGCGAATTATCGTCTCCTTCAATGAGTTTCTTTAATGGCTCACTGTATGTATCAAGATGATTAAAACTTCCCGTTCCCTTCTCCCCACCATAATCAAACGCCTCTAAATAATGCTTCACGACCTTGTTCTGCGGGGCGTTGGGATTCTTTTCATCGTAAGTAACAGGGTAAAAATGAGGGTCAGGAGTTATATATTTCCCGTCATACCGCATCCATCTATACCCAAAATACTTTTCCAATTCTTTAGTCGCAGTTTCCCATGTGGAGGCATTACTATTGATTCCATGTATAAACAATACAGGCATTGGTGCATAAGTGGTGCAACTCCCCCAGGTAATTTCCTGACCATTTGTTTTATTTCCACATATACAAAGCAATAATAAGATATATAAAATTATTCTTCTCATGATGATTTACCTCCTTACCAAATATTATTGGGTCTTTTGTATTGCCAATATTTATTTTTCTCAGTAAACGATTCGCTCAAAGGTATTTTAAAAAACTGTTTATATACTAAACCGATATAGATATCCTCTCTTTAGTTTTTGTTGTCTTCTATTATAATATAGACTCGCCTTTATTCTTTTGTCTTTAAAAATAATAAAACATATTGAATAAGATATATTATTAATCCAAAAATACTTATCATACAACATAATGTAATATAAAATATTGAAAAAGGCATATCCAACATTTCAGGAATCATAGCAAATATGGCTAAACATAATATAACACCTGGTAGCATTCCTAATGCCACGGCAAGCTTGCATCCTATACCTTTGTGCCTTACAGCAGGTGCTAAAAATAAACTTAATTGTAGTATTGAAAAAACTATTATAACTCCTATCAATATTCCAATTTCTGGATTTGTGTTGAAGAACCCACATATTCCACATATCAAGCATATTATACCGCATGATGGAACAATTACTAACAAAATAGCTGTTATTCTGCTAATCCAATCTATTATTTTTATCATCATCTTTCTGATTTTCCTTTAATTTCTCCAACATTTTGTTAATTTCTTCCTGAGTACAAAAGCTATGTCATGGTTTTATCTTATCTCATTAGTCACTAATACCACTCATTACCATAGCACAAAAAATTAGCTAACCTTACAGTTTTTCCTGACTCCTATATCAATTGCATGCGGATGATATGGATTTAACGGATTTTCGCTAATTTATTTCTATTTGATTATCATCTATAAACTATAAACGATTTTATTTTTGTATCTGCGTCCATCCGTATTCTCTGCGTTCATCAGTGTGTTATCATTTTCTCTTGTTATTAAGGGATACTAAATTCTTCATCTGAAATTCCAGTATTTAATTCAACCTCTTCCAATCTTGTATTTGTTTCGATTATCCCATCTTCAAAATACATTTTCTCACTATACCCAGTAGGAACCCAAATATTTTTATACAACTCCGAAACTACTGTTTCTTTACTAAATAGAATTTCACCATTTTCAGAAAATGCATTTGTTTTAACATCAATCCCTTTATCATAATCAATATAAATAATCAATTTTCCGTAAATTATATTAGGTTCATTAGGTGTAAGTTCTAACATATAGATAGAATTATTAAAACCTTGCTCTTCGGTAAAAGTAATATTATGTGTGTTCATAACCTCTTGTAAATGATACCTAAAATCTATTTGTTTTTCAGAAAATCCTGTATAATCAGAAATGGTAATAGATCTACTTCCTCTTTCATCTATTTCAAATGTTACATCACCATTTATAATCATAGTTCGATTTATATCTGGAGTAATAAACTTCATTTTATCTGGCTTTTTGAACAAAAATCTCCTCTCTACTACAGGAAAAGTCTTCGTCCCTGCACTTCCCCAGTTTTTCATCTTCGCCCGCATATCCTCAATCTTCCCAAAATTCTCGGCTACTCTTTGGAGGATTTGGTCTGGAGTGGGCGTAGTCGAAGCGAAAAACTCAGCTCTGATTGCCTTTGTATCATAACCTTGTGCATCTAACTCATTAAGCAGGTCAAGGATAGT
>JBFLXS010000475.1 GCA_040755795.1 bacterium
TTAATGACCCTCTGGGTTATCTTTTGGGACTCCAAAATGTCAAGAGAAACAAAAAGATGGCAAGAAATGAGGTAACACAATGCCACGCACCGTAAATATAGCCTTAAGTTCTACGCAACGCTCTCGACTGACGCATTACTATTCCCCCGAAATTTTCCTTGACATCTACTAAAAAATTTAGTAATATCTATCACAATGGGAAATACTACCAGAGCAAAGGTTGTCATAATTATGCCGGCTTATAATGCGGCTAAAACCCTTAATATGACTTATGTGGAAATTCCGGAAGGAATAGCAGATGAAATTATCTTAGTTGATGATGCCAGTAAAGATGAAACAACGCAAGTAGCTAAGAATCTTAATTTAAAGGTAATTACTCACCCACATAATGTTGGCTATGGTGGAAATCAAAAGACTTGTTATATGGAGGCATTAAGAGAAAAAGCAGATATAGTCATTATGCTCCACCCAGATGGTCAGTATGACCCCACTATTCTACCTCAACTTATAGAACCAATCAAACAAAACAAGGCAGATATGGTTTTAGGCTCCAGAATGTTAATTAAAGGCAAAGCATTAGAAGGCAAAATGCCTCTCTATAAATTTATCTCAAATAAATTTCTTACCGCTATTGAAAATTTTGTATTTCAGACAAAATTCTCTGAATGTCACACTGGTTATAGAGCCTATAGCCGAAAATTTCTTGAAACCATTCCTTTTTTACGCAACTCAAATGATTTTGTCTTTGATACCGAGATAATTGCTCAAGCCGTCCATTTTAAATTTAAGATTGCAGAAATTCCAGTAACAACTAAATATTTTAAAGATGCCTCTTCGGTCAATTTAAAAGTAAGTATCATTTACGGGATAAAAACCTTGATGACGCTGATTAAATACATTCTTCATCATTTAAGACTGACTAAATGTCGGTTATTTATACCATAGACAGAAGACCTTATCTTTACCTGCATCTTTTAATGGTGGTTATGCTTGTTCATTAATTCTTTTAACCTTTGATAAGATTCATGTCCCTGGAATAAAAGAAGGGAATTGTTATGAAGAAGTGGGTCTGCGTCCGAATCAAGTCCTGTTCTACACCATTCCTTAGTTCCCGGTATAGGAGAAAACTCGACTAATTTAATCTTTGCACCAGTGCTGGCAACAAAATTTATACTGTCTATTACCTCTTTTTCAGATTGACCTGGTAATCCAGTCATTACATACACTTCAATATCTTTAGACTGATAGCCGGCTGAAATCAAATTTTTAACTGCGGATTTAAACTCTTGATTTGTAACTTTGCCTCCTGTTCTTTTTTGAAGGGAAGGTGAAGATGTTTCAAAGCCCAATCTTATGGTTTTAAAGTTTGATTTGAAGAGTAAATGTGCAAGTGATTTATTTAGAGAATTAATATGCATTGCATTTGGTGTGTGAAAATTACATTTTACCCCTCTTTTCGCTATCTCTTCTAAAATTATACAGATATGGTTTTCGGCATTAATTAGTAAAGCATCATCGTAAAAAGCAAAGTTTTTTAGATTGAATTTACGGTAATAGTACCCTATTTTATCTACGACATTCAATGGATTTCGCTGGATAAATTCAGGTGACAATAAATGGGTTGCACAGTAACTACATCGATAAGGACAGCCAATTGAGGTTAAAATACAAACATAATCTAATTTTCTGATTAAATCATAAGCAGGATAAGGATATTTATCCAATTCTGCAGGGAAGTTAGAATAATTATGAGTATTTTTAGTCAGGTTATCTACTAATTTTAAAACAGGTAAGATATTTTTCCCTTTGATGATATAATCTGCTCCTGAATATTTTACTGCATGCTCATAGCATAAGGTAGCGTATATTCCACCAAGAATTATAGGAATATCATTAAAATAATTCCTTAAGATTTTAATAGCATCAAAAACCCCAGGATACCAATAGGTCATCATTGAAGTTACCAGGATGACCGCAGGTTTATCTATTGCTTTTAATTCAGCCTCAAAGACATCTAATGGTATGCCATATCTTTTATACCTTTTGGGAATATCTTTATAAAGAGATGGTTTTTCTATCTCAAGAGAGTAGTATTTCCCCTGTCCATATTCTTTAATCTTACAGGGTTTAGGTAAATTTGGATGATGTCTATCAAGGCAATCAATAAAATTAACCTCGTAACTATACTTTCTGAGTATACTGGCAATGTAAAGTAAGCCCAAAGGTTTTGCCCATAAATCATAAGCCGCAAAATCATATATCCAGGGATTGATTAATAAAATACTCATTTTTTCCACCTGTGCAATTAGTTTTAGTCAAAAAGTTAGAATTCACCCACAATTCTGAAAATCAAGAAACCATCGTATTTGGTGTTCATTTAACCGCAAAGTGCGCAAAGATTTTTCGCAAAGAACGCAAAGATTTTTTGTAACTATTCAGCCACTGATTAACACGGATTAGCACGGATAAATCCAGAAGTCAGAGGATAGATGAGAAAGGGAGAAACGGAGAAGGAGAGAAGACACGAGGCACTATACCTGAATTTTCAGCCTTCAACCTGATTACGGATACGGAAAACGGACACGGATTACGAATTTTCAGTGTTTTATCCGTGTCCATCTGTGGCTGAATAGTTACCATCCTGCCAACAAATAAAAAATTGAACTTTTGCGTTTTTTTAGGTGTAAGAAAGGGGAAATGGAGAAAATTGGGGAAAGGGGAAAAAGAATTTCATGTATAACTAACTATATTTCTTATACTTAGAGAAAAATACTTCTTTTTCCT
>JBFLXS010000476.1 GCA_040755795.1 bacterium
GCAAAGTTCGCAAAGATTATAATTTATTCCTTTGCGTTCTTTGCGCCTTAGCGAGAAATTTAATCTTTATGCCTTTCTCCCACCAATAACTGACCGATTACCTCAGCCGAACGGTATTTAATTACCAATTACCAGTTACCAATCACCAATTACCAGAATCAAATTCCGTGCGTTATTTGTTCAACACGACACTAGAAGTAATAAGGATAAACCGAGGTGAAAAGATGAATCTAAGTACACTTCAGCTCAATTTTGAAAGGAAAGATATATATCTTTTTATAAAAGGTTTATTAAATAAAAGAGACTGGTACCTGACAGGCATACTTTTAGTATTATGTATAATCTTTTTTGCCCCAATATTATTTACAGATATAACCTTTGCCGATCGGCTCTTTAGTAAATATTCCTATCCAATGAGAGTCTTTGCATCGCAGTCTATTAAAGAAGGATGTTTTCCCCTATGGAACCCCTATATATTTTCCGGTTACCCTTTCTTTGCTAATATCCAGTCAGCTCTAAGCAATCCATTCTCTATTTTGACTTATCTTCTGCCATTTCAGTTTGGATTTAAGCTATTTTTTATCATTCAAGTATTACTTAGTGGGATATCAATGTATCTTCTGATAAGAGACTGGGGGTTAAGAGGAATAAGTTGTATGGTCAGTGCCATAATTTATATGTTCAGTAGCTTTTCACTTTCGGTTGACCTCCTTACCCAGGAGCCCTGGATACCACTTATCTTCTTTCTCTTTAATCGGGCATTAAAAAGGAAAAGCTATAGATATGCGATATCTACAGGAATAGTAATTGCTTTTCAACTTCTTGGGCTTTTTCCGGAAATATCTTATATGAGTCTCCTAACTTTGATATTATTTACAATTACCTCTTCTTTTAAAGAGAGAAATTTTTCTCTTAAACCATTCTTTTTCCTTCTTATCGCTATTTTAATTGGTCTTGGAATAAGTGCTTTTCAATCAGTTCCGTTTATAGAATTAGTTCTTCATTCTTCGCGTGGCGGGAAAATGTTATATTCTCAAGTCAGTATTTGCTCCCTCTCTTTCCCAGAATTGCTTGGCTTTTTCCTCCCTATCTCACCTGGAATCTATCCAGAACCACTCTTATTTTGGGTAGGTCAAGATTGGTTAAAAAGCAATTATATAGGAGGGTTAGCCACCGGTGTTGCTTTTATTGGCTTCTTTTCTAAAAGAAATTTATTGTGGAAATTTTTACTGTGCTTTTCTATCATACTCTCCGTAGGTGCTCATCTTCCTACATATAGGCTTTTATATGAATATTTACCAGGTATAAGTAGTTTTAGATTCCCAGTAAAATTCTTTTACTTAACGATATTTTCCTTTGCTATCCTCACGGGAGTTGGAGTAGAAAGGATACTTCAGAAAAAATGTCTACCTATCTTTTTATTTGGTATTGGATATATCTTACTACTTTTGGTTGGAATAGTATTTGAGAAGGATTTACTTCTTCTCTTACAAACCCGATATTTTCCTGACATTACAGAACTATTCGGGATGAAAACTGAGTATAATGAAATATTACTTAATAGCCTTTTTACCTGTAGCCTTTTATGGTTGGGTGTATTATTAGTTTTCTTATATAAAAAGGATAAGATAAAAACTTATATGCTGGAGTTTTGTTTGATTTCTATCATTATTTTAGATACCTTCATTTTCTCTACTAATTTAAATCCATTAGTTAGAGAAGATTTCTATCAATATGAGTCTAATGCATCAAAATTTCTTAAAGAGAAAAAGGGTTGCTTCCGAATTATACATATCCCAGAGTTATTAGCGGAAATGGATAAACATTACTATCTAATGCAAGGAAAGATGCTGCCGATAAAATTACGATATGCTCAAGATTTTTTAATCCCTAATTTTGGATTAATATACCATATTTCTGATGTCAATGGCGACAATGTATTGAGACTACAAAGATACAAGACTCTCCTACATATTATTAAGGATGCTCCTTTAAGATATCCCTCTCTTTTAGATATGCTCAATGTTAAATATATAATTGCAGACAAAAAGATCCCTTCCCCAAGATTAAAATTGGTCTATCAAGAGGGAGGGGTGATGATATACGAGAATTTATCCTGTCTTCCAAGGGCTTTTCTTATCCCACAGGCTAAAGTAATTAAAGAAGAGGCAAAAATATTAGAAGAGTTAACCAATCCGAAATTTGATTCAAGAAAAGAGGTTATTATAGAGCAGGAGATTAGTTCTCAAGGCTCAAACAGTGAAGTTAAACCTCAACTTAACAGATGGACTAAGATTATAAATTATGAATTTAATAATGTTACCATTGCTGTATCTTCCCCTACTAATAGTTTCTTATTCTTAAGTGATACTTACTATCCTGGTTGGAAGGTGTTTGTTGATGGTGATGAAAGGGAAATTTATTGTGCAAACTTTGCCTTTCGTGTAGTTTATCTGTCTCCAGGAAACCATCTAATTGAATTTAAGTACATCCCCATGAGTTTAATTATCGGAGGGATAATAACTATAATTACGCTTTTTGTCTCTTTGTGGTTGTTGACAGGTTTAAGAAAGAAGCAAAGCGGATTGAGTATAGGCAGATTGTAAACTAATTTTACAGGAGAAACGGTCATGAGTCTGCGACTCACAAAGGACAATGAAAATGGGAGAAGGACAACCCCCTAACCCCCTTTATTAAGGGGGAATATCTGTTCTACACCAGAGGATACGAGTCTGTGGATACTATACTAATTCGCTAATCTCTAATTCACTAATTCGCTA
>JBFLXS010000477.1 GCA_040755795.1 bacterium
GATACTATTAGTGGAGATAATATAATAGAGGCATTTAAAGAACAAGGGATTGAGTTAGGTAAGGATATATACAAAGGTACTCAAGCATGGTCTCAGATGGCTGTCCAAGCCTATCAGAATGCCTCAAGACTTGTCCCAAACCTTAATTTTACTACCACCACTAATTCCTCTATACCAAAAGACCAGGATGCATACATAAAATTAGACTTTGCTCATGAGATATGGCAAAGTCTTAAGAGTGTTGGTCAGGCAGGTGGAAATATACTTACTACGATTAGAGATACTGTTCGAGATTACAAGGAAGATTATGCCAGATATGTAGCATTTAAGAAAGGGGAATTAACTATTGAGGCAATCAAACAACAAGTAGAAAGTAAGCAATTAAGTGTAGATGATGTCCTTGATTTAGCCCAAAGGGTTAAGAGATATGGAGGAGATGCAACAGAGTTAATAAAATTATATAGTGATAGAGTAACTCCAAGCCAGTTACGAGCAATGATAGAGGCAAATCAAGACCCAACAATAACTAATATCCTTATAGATAAATGGAATAAAGATTATGCCAATGGGTGGATAGAGGGTTATAATTTCTATTATGAAAAAGTTGGGGAAGATGGCAAGGTATCAAATCCACTGGATAAAATGAAAGATGATGTATTAAATAGTAAATTAGAAGACCTTGCGGGGAAAAATGAATTAACAGGAGTAGAAAAAGACAGAGCACGTGATCTATTGGCTGAATATTTGAGAAGAAATAATAATCAAGGGACATGGGGTATTAAAGGGAAAGAAGCAGAGATAGGTATAAAGGTTGCAGATGATGTAGCTAAGAAGGTTTTAAAATACTATTTAGGAAATTTGGGGAAAGGACTTGTGATAGCAAGATACCTTGTTCAAGGTGAAATAGAGAAAGCTATTTTTCAATTAGACCCAACACATATAGCCGACATAGCCGACATAGCTTATAAAACTGTAAAATATGGAGAGTATATCAATGACTTGGCAAGGATACAGTTAGGAAAAGATGTTATCCCTAGTTATAGAATATGTATAGAAAATTATGTAGACTATGTGAAGATACAACAAGCCACAAATATGGGGAATTTGGGACCAGATTTTCATAACTTACCTGCAAGTGGATTTATCAAGGCTGACATTATATATTATCTAAACTATGGGACTCATATAGGTGGTACTAACAACTGGTTACCTGATGATATTAAAGGATATATTGAAGATGCGGTTAAGCAACGATAAAAAGGAAAGTGCTATGAGAACAACTCAAATTTTAAAATATACAACATTTATTGTTATGCTTCTCATTTTTAGTGGATGTAAAGAGTTATCTTATTCCTCAAAGATTATCTTTGCCTCTAACCGTGATGGTAATTTGGATATTTATATAATGGATGTTGATGATAAAAATCAAATAAGATTAACAACTAATCCAGATGATGATTATGAACCTTGTTGGTCTCCAGAGGGTGATAAAATTGCTTTTGTTTCGGACCGTGAGGGTCCTACAGGAATTTATATAATGAATGTTAATGGTACAAATCAAAAAAGAATTAGTGATGTTACTGCAATTGATGCACACCCTTCTTGGTCACCGGATGGGAAACATATTGTTTTTACTTGCTATCTTGGGAATTGGGAAGAAGGTATTAATAGTGAAATTTATATTATGAATGCAGATGGTACAGATCGAAAGAAAGTAACCAATCATCCAGCAGATGATAGTGAACCTTGTTGGTCGCCAGATGGTAAAAAGATTGCTTTTGTATCTAAGAGGGATGGTAATTGTGAAATTTACACAATGGACATTGAAGGGACAAATATAAGAAGATTGACAAATACCAATGTTGGAGATCGCAGTCCTTCATGGTCACCAGATGGTAAAAAGATTGCTTTTGTGTCAAGGCGTAATAGTATTGGTATTTCTAAAATTTATACAATGAATCCCGATGGTTCAGATCAAATAAGCATAAGTGATGATTCTGAAACAAGTGCTGATTCTGACCCTTCTTGGTCGCCAGATGGTAAAAAGATTGTCTTTAAGACTCTCAGTAAAGAATTAGGTAACTGGGAGATTTTCATAATGGATGCAGATGGAAAAAATCGAAAACGATTAACCTATAATGAAGTTCCAGATGGACACCCATCATGGCAACCGATTGTTAAGGAGTAGGTAAGTGGGTAACTGGGTAATTAGGTAATTAAGTAATTTTCGTTTCATTCGCTAAATTCGATTACTTAAAAGTGCTATCTGTGGCTAAAAGGTGGTAAAAATACCACCTATTTTAGCTGTAATTAATACAGGAAATTCCGAATTCCGGAATTCCGGGGGAATTCCGGGGACACAATACTTATTTCCTTTTAATTAGTATTGTGTCCCCCGATTTCCTTTCCAACCTTTAACTCCATTAGAGAAACAGGTAGCGATATATTTACTTCGATTAGAGAGGTAGTAAGAGAAGCCAGAAAGGATTATGACCTGCGTATAGCATATAAAAAGGGAGAATTACCTGCGGATGTCCTTGAGCAAAAGCTAAATAAAAAGGAGATAAATGTAGAGGATGTATACCAATTGGCAGTGGCATACGGAGCGGATGCAACAAAATTAATAGCACTTGCGAGTGAAAATGCTACTAATCAAGAACTGATGAACCTTATCAATAACGCTAAGAATGGTAATAAAGAGGTATCAGAGGCACTTAAGATTGAAAGAAATAATAGGATAGATGAGGCGATAAATAAGTTTTCTTCTGCTATTAATC
>JBFLXS010000478.1 GCA_040755795.1 bacterium
TTATGCAGTCAAATAGTTCGTTTTGTGGAATATCAGCAAACCAAATTATGTTGGGATATTGGGTTTCAGAACTCTCAATGTTTCTCACAGGATTGCACCTGAGTTTGGAAAACTCAAGTAAGTAATTAAATATCTGTAAGTATTTCTCCTTTTTCATTCCAGTACTGTCTGTCGAGAGATTTGACTCTTTTAATTCGTCAATGGAATAGGTATTATCCAAAGTGAGCATCAGTTGTCGATTGACTCGTTGAGTAGGTGAATCTTGAGTTATACATTCTGGATGTAGCATTTCTAATTGAATTAATTCCTTTAGTAACTGGTCATAATTATAATCGGATATTTCAGGTTGAGCCTCAACATAGTATTTATAATCATGGTATCTAATCAATTTTTTTAATGTTTCTATTTTTGCTTTATAGTCTTCCATATTTTTATCCTCAGTTTGTGTCAAAACTTAACCACAGAGGACACAGAAAAAAACATTAATTATCAATAAGTTAAGAAGAAATCTATTTTCTTCCTTCCGGCGGTGCACCTTAATTTTTACCATACTTTTAACCTTTCTTTTTGTCTTTACTTTAGTTTTTCCCTCCATAAGTATATCAAAGATTACTCCTCAAGTCAAGATTTTTTATTATCTTCACTTCAGTAGTGGGAATGGAGTGGGAATAGGGGACGCACACTATTTTTACTCATCTTTTTCTTCCACTTTTCTTGGTTTTCCTGGAAGCCTAAACTTCAATGACCGATTCATAACCTTTTCCAACTCTAATATAAAAGATTCTCTCCCAGTAGGTAACCCCTTCTGTGTATTTCGCTTTAATATGTCTATATCCTCCTGCTTCCCTCCCTCTCTAAGCCATCCCAACCAGTCTATTACTACTCCTGCCGGAGGAAAATCAGAAGAAAGAATATTATCCTTTCTCTTCCCACAATGTGCCATAGCACTTGACTACATATAAATCTTCAGCATTTTGAATAATACCAGCTCGCACAGGATTTAGTTCTACATAACGCACAGCCGTCCATAAATATCCTTCGTCAAGAGCACTGGAAAAATATCGTCCTTGCCAAAGGTGACCACTCCAATCCCTTGAACGATTTATGTGGATGGCATACCTCGTATGCAATGAACGCATTGTCTTTTCTAAGGGAATCCTTATGACAAGAAACTACTACTAAATGGATATGGTTTGTCATCAAGCAATACGCCTCTATCTTTAATCCATATCTTTCTGAATACACCTTGAGCCATTCAAGATACCTCTTGCGGTCTTCGTCTCCAAAAAATATATCCTCTCTCCTGTTACCTCGTTGGGTTACATGGTAAGGAATGTTTTCTATCATTATTCTCGCTACCCGTGGCATAATACCTTATATTATATAACTCCGGAAGCTAAAATGTCAAGATAATTGGGTGCGTCCCCATTTTCACTCTTTATTTATCCGTGCTAATCCGTGTTAATCAGTGGCTGAATAGTTACAAGAAATTTTGGATGGATTAAAAAATGGGTTATTTCAAGGAGTTTTTGTGCGAAGATTTTTTTCTCTTCAGGGCTGTCAGTTAAGCAATTTTTGTTGACAATAGGGAAAGATTTTGGTAAAATATTTTCATAATGAGCAAACTCTGTTAGAAATACCTATAATCGGATGAGTCCATAGTAGCGATGAGGATAAGGATAACATAACCTTATCCGAGCGATAGGTCAAAATTGAACGGAACCATTACAGTAAAGGGGGTTAAATATGGTAGAAAGTGTTGCCCAAAAAGAGATATTGAAAGAATTAGAAAGATTGCCCGATTATGCTGTTTGTGAGGTGGTAGATTTCATCCATTTTTTAAGGTTTAAAACAACTGAGCCCGAACAAGCATATTTTTGGACAGAAGAATGGCAAAAGGGAGAAAAACTGGTTGATATGGCACTTCATGAAGGCAGATACTGTGATTTTGATGCCCCAAATCAGGCTTTAGAGTGGTTAAATAAATGAGATTGAGAATTCCAGAACCTTTTAAGGAAGATTATAAGGCTTTGCCTAAAGAGATAAAGAAGGTGGCAGATAAACAAATTGTTTTTTTGGCAACTAATCTTAAACATCCTTCTTTGCAGATTCATAAGATTAAGGGCACCAGAGATAAATGGGAGGCATATGTTAGTGTTAAATATAGAATGACATTTCAAATTGAAAATGATACTATAATTTTAAGAAAGATTGGAGTTCATAATAAAGTATTGAAAAATCCATAAAAAATCAAGTAACTATTCAGCCTGTAGGAAAGTAGGAGAGTAGGGAAGTAGGAAAGGGGAGACATTGTCCCCAGAAGAGGAATACCGTGCACATCCTTTATCCCTTTCCTACTACCTACTTGCCTACTATTTCCTCCTGAAAGTAGGAAGTAGGAGAGTAGGAAAGTAAGAAAGGTATTATCTAATTCTATCTAAAGATCTTAATTATCTGCCAGATTTTCAATCCATTTGGGATATATCTGAAGAAGTGAGTAGGATACTTATAGCTTTAATCAAATCAATTAAGAGTAAAATAGTATGAAGTATTTTCCCCCTTTCCTACTTCCTACTTTCCTACTTCCTACTACCTACTTGCTTGGTATGCTGAATAGTTACATTAAAAGGTAATTATTCACCACAGAGACGCAGAGATGATATGATAAAGTGTCAAGTTTGACCTGCGAAAGATTTTATGGTATACTATACAAAAAGTATTAACTAACTAAAATAAGGAGGACAAACTTATGACACAAACAACATATTTACCAAAA
>JBFLXS010000479.1 GCA_040755795.1 bacterium
CCTCATCGCAGAAAAGAGAAAAACCTGATAAAAGTTCCCCAAATACTCACTTTGATTTGTCCAAAAATACCTTCTATTCATTTCCAATTTCTTTCATATCTCTTTCATATTATTTTTGACACTACCATTTTCTCACACAAAGCCACAAAGAACACAAAGGTTTATTGTTTTATTCAATTCCTTTGTGACTTTGTGTCTCTGTGTGATTATTTTTATTAGTCTAACGATAGAGCTCAGCCGCCGCCGTTAGGCGGTCGGCTGCAGCGAGTTGTTAGGCTTTTAATGGTCGTTGTGCCTATTTTCTATTTTTTCCCTACACTCGACTTAGGAGACGACTTATCAAACCCCGAATATTCATCCCCCGATTCCTTTTTATAAGTCCGCTATCCTTCCAGAAAGCAGCAATTTTGGGATCCAAATCTATAGCCTTATTAGCGCAACGCAACGCCTCTGTTGTTTTTTCCAATCCAATTAGAAAAATCGCCTTATTATTCCATGCAGCCGAATTCTTTGGATCAATGTCAATAGCTCTGTCACAACATTCAATGGCTTCTGCAAACTTTCCTAGCTGAGCTAATATGCCGCCTTTATTAACCCAAAGCTCAGCGTCTTGTGGTGTAACTTCAATTGCGCTATTAACACATTCAAGTGCCTCGGTATACCGGTCTAATTTAATGAAAATGTCTAGCTTGTTATTCCAAGCGTTGCTGTCCTTCGGATTGATCTCTAAAGCATTGTTATAGCATTCAACGGCTTCATTATACTTTTCCAGTTTTTTGAGAGCCTTTGCCTTGTCAAGCCATGCGCCAATATAATTTGGTGCTATCTCTAACACGCTGTCATAACACATTATTGCTTCGTTATAGCGTCCGATCTCCAGAAGTAGGCTCCCCCGGTTCTGAAAAACCCTGGCGTCTAATGGCTCTTCTTTTAGAGCCTCATCGAAGCACCTTAAGGCTTCTGCGTACTCCTTTCTCGTCCAATGTTCATTTCCCCTGATAAGCCAAGCATTCGACTTTAGTACTATATTACCAACTCTTGTCTTAACTGCATGACCGGACTTAGCGTATTCCGTCTTTTCAAAAACAGTCACCCTCATATCTGGGTTCTCTAACATTAATCTTATAAGAACCGTTTTACTAACCTTATAGCCCTTTATTGCGAATTCGGGTATTCTTTTATGCATATTAAAAACATGCTGGGTTTTAACACCAAATAGTGCAGGAACTCCACTTTCAGTAAATCTTGTGGGGCTTTCGGCTATCGTGTAACACTCTGGAATCAACTTTATTTCCTCAAAAACACGTTGTCCTAAATTTTCGTCGTCTATAGTATCCAAAAAGCAGTTCATTCCGATTTGATATTTTTCTGGAAGGATTTTGGTTTTTCGATACTCATAAAAAGGATCGTTTTTCATTGTATGCCTCTCTTTTCTCAAAAAATAATCCATAATATTTTCCTGCCTAACGACCAAGCTCACCTGCCCGAGCGAAGCGAGGGTCAGGTGCAGCGATGGGTTAGAAATTATTTTATATGAATGACTTCCTTTGGTTCAAGATTTTTTGCCATTGACCAAACAGTAGCAACCATTTCTTTGACCCGAAATACGGCAATTATCTCGTGACCATATTGATCAACAATGGGTTTAAGAAAAGGTCTGCTTGAAATAATTTCTTCTTTCAGCTTCATATCGTTTTCTGGTTCAGCGACTCCGCTGACACGGACCTGGACCATGTTCTGAGGATCCATATTGTAGAAACACAGTTCAACATTAGGGTTTGCCCGAAGTTGTTTGTAAACATCTCTCACAGCACCCGTGTGAAAGATTATGCCTTTCTCGTCAGCCCGATACATCCACATCCATCGAGCATGTGGCTTATTGTCAACGCATGTTGCCAGAGTGCAAGCCATATTTTCGTTGATGAATTCAAGTACTTCTTTTTGTGTCATCTTTTTCCTCCTTTTTTATTTCTAACGACCAAGCTAAGCTGCGGCGGATTTATCCGCCGTCAGCTTCAGCGATTGGTTAGATTGTCTGCAAAAGTTCAACATCTGGCAAATTTTCATAGACTTCTATGAAAGTGCTGGAGTTTTCTAATACATCTATCACAATCTGTAGAGGTGAAGGCCATATTTCAAGAAGATTGGCTTCCCGCTTATCATTTGTTGAAAACGCTAATTGTTCTATTGGTGGTGTAAATTGAGCATCCACACCTTCTTTATTACCACGCGCATCTATACGATACCATCCATACTCAGGCAGAAATACTGCATTTAAGCCATGCAAACAATACGGAGTTCCCTTACCTTCTAATCTTATCCGTTGGTAACAGAAGCCCGTTGGAATATCATTTGCTCTCAGTAAGGCACCAAGAAGGTGACTTTTTGCATAGCAATAACCAGTTTTATACAGCAACACATCTGAGGCTTTGCAGGTGACAGGGTTAAGCTGGTAATCCCAGCTATGCTTGATATTATCTCTGACCCACTCAAAGCAACTTTTTGCTATTTCTATGTTCGATTTACATCCTTCAGCCAGTTCTTTTGCTAACGCTTGAATAGTAGGATACTTCCAGTCAATGATTTTGGTCTCTTCTAAATATTTTTCCATAGTATTTTGAGTTCTCATGTTACAATCTAACGATAGAGCTCACCTGCTGCGGGGAGAATTACCACTAACCTTTGTAAACAAAATAACCTTTTGATAAACCACAAAACTTCAATTGCGGCACAGCCCCCGCAGTCAGGTGCAGCGAAGGGTTAG
>JBFLXS010000480.1 GCA_040755795.1 bacterium
TCTTAATTAAAAACTCAAAATGCCTAAAACAAAAATAAGGTGTAGAGTTATAGAGATAAGTCGTAGAGTCTTTTCTTAAGTAAAAAAATAAAAAAAAGCTTGACACTTTACATAACAGACACGGAGACGCAGAGAAAAACACACCCCTAACCCCTCTCAAGAGGGGAATTTTTTATCCGAGAGACTTCAACAAATCTGGCTTGCCTGCTGAACATTCGGCAAGCAGGTCATAAGTATTTCAATGGCTGTATCAATAATCTTTTATGTGCTCTAATTTATTTCTATGTCTTCTCTGTTCCTCTGCGTCTCTGCGGTAAAGGACCATCTGAACACTTACCTCAACAGCCACTTAATTTCTTCTTTTAATCCTTCTCTCAGGTTAACCCGAGGATGATATTTTAAGATTTTTTGTGCCTTTGAAATATCCGCCCAGGTATGAAGAACATCACCATATTGAGTTTGAGCGTGTTGTGTCGTCCCAGATTTACCTAAAATTTCCTCAATTAAATTAATTACCTGGCTCAAGACAACACGGCTACCACCACCAATATTAAATACTTCGCCATTGACATCAATTCTGGATGCCTGAATAGTTGCTTCAACAATATCTGCCACAAAGGTAAAATCCCTTGTCTGATTGCCTGAGCCATAGACCTGGATTTCCTGATTTTGTAAGATAGCCGAAATAAATTTATGGAAAGCCATATCCGGTCTTTGCCTGGGTCCATAAACAGTAAAATAGCGTAAAGAAACCGTAGGCACACCAAAATTTTTAAAGTAAAGATAGCATAAGTGTTCTCCGGCTAATTTTGAGACACCATAAGGTGAAACTGGCTGAAGTCTTCCATCCTCACGCATCGGGAGAATATCTGTATCGCCATAAACAGAAGAAGAGGAAGCATAGACAAATTTCTTTAATTGGGACATATCTTTACTTGCCTCAAGTAAGACCTGAGTGGCTAAGATATTGTTTTGGGTATATATTTCAAAATTTTTGCCCCAACTGGCTCTAACACCTGCCTGCGCGGCTATATGAAAGATATATTCTATATCAGATAAAAGCGTAGATAAATCTACTTTTAAAATATCTGCCTCTAAAAACGAAAAATTCTTAGCCTTGAGTAAACCTTTTAAATTATCTTCCTTTGTTTTTCGAACATAGTAGTCAAGGAAGGCATCAATCCCTTTTACATAGTAGCCTTCTTTGATTAATCTCTCGGCTAAATGTGAACCAATAAATCCGGCACAGCCGGTAACTAATGCAGTCGTCATTTATTTTTCTCTCCTTTATTGTTGGTAAATGGTAACTGGTGAATGGTAATTAGTTACCAATTACCAGTTAACCGATTACCTACCTTTAATTTCGTGACGCCCTAATTCTTTCTTCAATCAATTTCGACATCTGGTTTATTCTAACCTCCCAGGTATTTTCTTTAGCAATTTCTATTCGTTTCTGGCGTCCTTTCAGGTCATTCTCTGACAATGCCTTTTCAATATTTTGAGCAAATGCCTCTTTATCCCTGGCGATATAACATATTTCCTTATATTCCTCTACAGCCGAAAGTTGTGTCAGAACAACTGGTTTTCCTGTAGCCAGATATTCAAAAAATTTCATCGGAAACATATTTTGGGTATATTCATTAATGAGATTGGGTAAAATACAAACATCAAATGGTTTAATATAGGCAGGTAAAATTTCATATCTTTTCCCACCCAGCATAAAAATATTTGGAATAGAGCCTAATTCTTTTACCCCCTTTTCATCTGCAGTTTCTACCACATTCCCAATTAAGACTATTGACCATTGCGGATGGGTTGTGGCGATATATTTAATAATCTCAAAGTCAAGTTTGTAAGAGATAATCGTGCCGATAAATCCAATAATTGGATGTTTAATTCTGGCTATATCCGCTGGGACTGGTAAATCTCCCAGAGCTGTCATAAAATGCGGCACATCAGCCACATTGGGCAGATAATAGGTATTTTGATTAAACACCTTCTTTTTTTCAAACAATAATCTGGATGTGGTAAAAATTAGGTTAGCCTTTTTAAGTAATTCTTCCTCCATTTCTATGATAGAATCAGGTATCCCTGGTGTCGCCGATAATTCATCGACACAATGATAAATCACTAACTTTTCATTTAATCGACCAATTAAAGAGTTCGCTGGAGGGGAGTATGTCCACAGGATTGGTTTTTTAAATCCTAACCTTGCCAGCAGTAATTTTAGTGTTAGCCAGAGGACTAAATGATTTATCTTTTGAACAATCTTAACCTTATGCAATGGTAAAATTATTGGTGAATAAACAAACAGGTTTTCGTTTATCTGGCGTGGTCCTTTGAACCAATCTTTTATCCGCTTTAATATTCGCAAGATGTCCTTTTTCTTAATCGTTGGCTGTCGTAATCCTAAAGACTCAATATACAGAATTTTATTCGTCTTTGATAGCCGGGACATAATGTGTTGTTTATTCGTCCAGGCAATGTTATCCCAATCCGCAGTTGAGATACAAAGGATATTTTCCCCATTGAGCATAACTAAATATATTACCACAAAAATCAGTAAAAGTCAAAATATTTTTTAGCTATCTGAAGTAATAACAACCCCTAACCCCCTAAAATTTAGCTAACACTTGATGTTCAAGTTTTTTAAAGGTATAAAGATTTAACCGCAAAGAGCGCAAAGGAAGATTTCGCAAAGGACGCAAAGGAAGGAAAATAAGGTGGTGAACAACCTATTGCTTTGTTAAGTTTGCT
>JBFLXS010000481.1 GCA_040755795.1 bacterium
AAATAGTTTCGTCCTGAGCTCAGCCGAACGGTATTTAATTACCAGTTACCAATCACCAGTTACCAGAATCAAATTCCGTGCGTTATTTGTTCAACACGACACTAACTTTTGATGGACATTAATACAGGCATTAATAATCCTATCACTTAACTCTTCTTTTCTCCACTTCTCCATCTTCTCCCTTTCTCCTTATTTTTATCCTACCTGAACTCTTACGGAAATTATTTATTTATTTCCAGTCTCCGTATATCCAGTTTAAAATCAGCAAAGTTGATCAACAAACCCATCTTTTTATCTACTGCTTTGAGATAGGATCTTACCTGTGCATAATACTTCTGATTTTATTGATTAGTATTTCTCTTTCTTCCTTTTCCATTTTTCCTCTATTTCCCCTTTTCCCTTACGGACACCTGAACGGCTCCCTCTGTCCCTCTCTATGTTTAGATCTTTAATAGTTAAGATACTACATTGCTTCTCTTTTGTCAAGGCATCATTTTTCTATTTTTCTATCTCAAGAGGAGGTTTTGTTTGAATGTCTAACGATAAAAATAACCTGCTCCGTCAGGTTCATTGTTTTGTTGAACTAAGCCACTTCGTGGCAGTTTTTTAAAGCGGACTATAGAAGTCTCAAAAATAGACAACGAAACCTACCAAATACAAAATAGCCTTTTATTCAAATTCCAAATAATACTCCATTGCGTTAGTTCAACCCAGAATTGTGTGTCGGCGTTGCTCCACACAAATTCTTAATTCGTTAGCTTTTATTCAATTCTTCGCTTTGGATAATTTTAAGTATTTTACTATGTAAAACTGGGATTTCATTTTTTACAACATCCCAAACTATAGAATAATCTATGCCAAAATAGTGATGGATTAACTTATCCCTCATTCTTGCCATATTTCTCCAATCTACATTGCTATGCTTTTCTCTAAAACCTTCCGGGATATTTTTTGATGCTTCACCGATAACTTCTAAACTTCTAACAAAGGCCCTTTTTAGACTATCATTGATATAAAAGTCATCTTCGGAAATTTTGGTAACTTCATTTATAATAAATTCTGTTTCTTCGACTATATGTTTTAAATATTCAAGGGGCAATTTTGACATTTTCTATTTCCTTTAATATATGGGGTCCAATATAAGGGCTTATACTTTCCTTCGTAATAAGTTCATAGTTTTCTCCTAAACAATTTTCGAGAAAATCGCATAGAGATGTAAAAGTCTTAAAAGATTTTTTCCCCTTTCTAAACTCTACAAGAATATCATAATCGCTGAGTTCTGAATCTTGCTCTCTCACAACAGACCCAAAAATACCAATAGATATAACTCCAAGTGCCTTCAAATATTCTCTGTTACTTTCAATAACTTTATAAAACTTCTCTTTTCTTGTCATCTGTTCATCCTTTTTTCTTCTTTAAAGCTAACGACCGAGCTCACCTGCAGCGGGGAGAATTACCACTAAACTTTGTAAACATGATTACCCCTTGAAATACTACAAAACTTTCAATTACGGCACAGTCCCCCGCCGTCCACTGCAACGACTGGTTAGCAAAAGTTCCACTTCGCCGTATTTTTTCTTTCATTCTTATTTCTATATTCCATAATCAAGATCCGAGCTCAACTTAACCCACTTATCGTCTTTTAATGGGTTAATCACCGTTAACCAATCAAATCCTTCAAAATCAGCAGTATTGACCGTATACAGCCCTTCTATTCCATGATCTTTTAAGGTTGCCACAAAGGGCAACATCAAACATCTTTTTCCGCGTCGTCAGAATTCTCAAGAGGTCTAAAAATGTCTGCATTTGCGTTCTTGGTGGGATATCACCTGAACACCTGCATCAAGATATTCCTGGACAACATCAATGGCTTCGTTAAGTGAAAGAGGCTTTCGGAGTGTTTGTCGCGTAATCACGTTGATAAATTCGGTGAACACTTGCGTTGAAAAACAAATGGTAGGGTTACCATTTTCATCTTGTTCATTCATCACCCGTTCAAGAAATATCACTGCTCCTTTATGGAACTCGGAATCTTCGTTATGGGCATAAATCAACAGATTGGTGTCAATCGCAAACATCGAGATTAACTCCTTTCAGTATAGATCTCATCACGATCACAGTGAACCTCTTGTCCCAAATGAAATCGACGAACTTTGAACATCTTCTTTTGAGGATGTTCACGTTTCAATGTTGGCCGCATATCCTGTTTTAAAGATTGTAAGATCATCTCAATCATTTGGATACGCTCGACAATAGGGGCATGTTGAATCTGTATTATATTTTTTTTGTGCAATCATTTCAGTATCATCCTCCTTCACTATTAGGTAAATTGGGATTTAGGCACTATTCCTTTATCTTCTTTTTCAATTATAGCACAATAATCAATTATGCACAACTGTTTTTTTTTGACTCACATCAACAGACAATCACCATTTTGTCAAAACAAAAGATTACCTCATTCATTCATGCCCCCATTCATTTCCAGATGTTCTGTTATCATTCGATAGCCTCAACTCCTTGTTTTCTCCATATATCGAGAACTTTTGGGAGATCAATTTCTGGTAAGCATTCAGGTGGTGTAACAAAAGGAGATGTGGAGATTAAGGAGATAGGGAGATATTATTATAAAAAAATTGAAATTAGTAGAAACTAATAGAAATTTATGGAAATTTGTTGTTTCCCACAATCAATTTCTACCTATTTCTATAAATTTCAATCTATTTCTATTATCTTATCTCCATATCGCCCTTAT
>JBFLXS010000482.1 GCA_040755795.1 bacterium
CATTTTCTAAAATAAGAATGATAAACTTGACTTTGGTCAATTTCTATAATATAATTTTAACGACATAAAAAATAAGGGACAACAGAAGATGTTCAAGAAAGGCAAAGAAATGAGTTAGGGGGGCAGATCTTAATTATGGGATCCAGAAATAACAAGAAAAAAGACGGTGAAGTGGAACTTTTGCCTAACAAATCGTTGCAGCGGACGGCGGAGAGTGAACGGTCTCTCAAAGTTTTGTGGTACTCCTCCCCCCCGCCGCTGAACTCTGTCGTTAGCCTTATAAAAAAGAGCCACTGATATACACAGATGGAACAGGGATATAAAAATGGGTTTAAAAGATGAAGGAATAACAGAAGATATAATTCTGTGTTTTATCCGTGTTAATCTGTGGCTGAATAAAATAATAATTAGGCTAACCAATCATTGCAGCGAAGGGCTTTGCCGTCGCTGAATTTGGTCGTTAGACGCGCGAAAAGGGTATGCCGAATGAGCAAGCAAGTCCAACAACAACTTGATTATCTATTCTCATTAAAGAACTCTGGTGGTATGCGGGTTTTCCTGTTTGCCAAATTCTATGAAGACCTACTGCGAGAATATTTCAAACACACGGGATACGAAGTATGTTCTGGAAAGCCTCGAATTTTTTGGAAGAAGGTCACCGTCCCTGCGAAAATTTTACTTTTTGCATAACTTATAGATAACAAAAGAGATAAGAAAAGAAAAAAGATGGCAAAGCATAGTTTTTACCTAATAAATCGTTGCAGCGGACGGCGTAAACGCCGCCGCTCAACTCTATCGTTAGACATAGTAACAAAGTGAGGAATATGTATGCAAACAGCATTAAGGATGACCACAAAAGTTCATAGTGGCGGAAAGGTAGAATTCGTTGTTCCTCAATTACACGATGAGGAAACGGTTGAAGTGATTATTCTTTTCCCAGCAGATATTTTCTCTTCAACGAGAAGTCCGAAACGATCAGTGATGGATATTCTGACCGAGACATCAGGTCACCGGATATTTCAGACTGCTGCAGATGTAGAACACTATCTTCAAGAGGAACATGAGACATGGGGAAATTAATCTTACCGCCATCAGAATATGTGTATGTCGACGCGAATACAGTGATTTATAGTGTGGAAAAAATTGATCCCTATTGGACAATATTACAACCCCTCTGGTATGGTGCACAACAGGGACAATTTTTGATCATCAGTAGTGAAATCATCATGTTAGAAATCTTAGTGAAGCCACTGAAAGAATCCGATACCGTGTTAGAATCTTGTTTTCGAGAATTTCTTACGGCATCACAAGAAGTGCAACTGATTCCTATCACCCTGTCTATTTTGGAACAATCTGCTTCCTTAAGAGCGAAGATGGGATTGAAAGCTCCTGATGCGATTCATGCAGCAACCGCGTTAACAAAAGGTAAAATTGTCTTTGTGACAAATGATCCAAGTTTTAAACGAGTTCCTGATTTGTCAGTGATTGTGTTACAAGAGATGGTTTCATAATAAGGGAAGAACGAAGAGGATGTGTGGTAATTCTCCCCGCCGCACCTGAACTTTATCGTTAGGGGCGAAAAGGCAAGCAAAAAGGATGATTACAATGGAACGAAAAGACTATAAGAATAGAAGTTACCTTTCAGCAATAGAAGCAGCCAAATTTTTAGGTATCTCTGTTGAAATACTTCATCATCTTGCTAAAAGCCAGGTTATTAAGGCACAAATTGCAGCAAGTCAACAGATGCGCTTTAATCTAAGAGAGTTAAAAAGATATGAGGCAAATCTTAAATCCAAAGTTAAAACAAATAAAATAGATATTGAGCCTATAAATGTTATTGAAATAAACGGGACAATCCAAAAGATTTTTGTCAAAAATTCTATGAGGATGGATGATTTATCTGATAATAGTATTCATCTGATGATTACTTCACCTCCGTATTTTAATACAAAGATGTATTCAAGAGAGCCTATTGAGAATGACCTTGGTAATGTTCATAATGTTGATGAATGGTTTGAGAAAATAAGCGAGGTATGGAAAGAAGTTTATAGAGTTTTACAGCCAGGAAGAAAAGCATTTATAAATATAATGAATCTTCCTTTAAGATGTGAAAACGGTAGTTTTAGAACATTAAATCTAGTAGGTAGAACAATAGATACCTGCGAAAAAATAGGATTTATATTTAAAAGGGATATAGTTTGGCATAAAACAAATGCTGTTCGGGCTCATTTTGGAACATATCCATATCCTGGTGGTATTTTAATAAATAATATGCACGAATTTATCCTTGAGTTTGATAAACCCGAGCAGAAGAGATTTAATAAGTATGGACATTTGACCAAAGAACAAAAAGAGCAATCAAAGTTAGATAAAGAATTTTGGTTATCCTTAAAAAAAAGTGATGTTTGGTTGATGAAACCACAAGGCAGTGGCGATAGACGAAATCACATTGCTCCCTTTCCTTATGAATTGCCTTACAGGTTGATTAAGGCATTTAGTTATATAAGCGAGACAATTCTTGACCCCTTTGTTGGTTCTGGGATTACCCTTTTAGCAGCAGCAGATTTAAAACGCGATGGCATTGGTTATGAAATAAACTCAGGAATCGCTTTTGAATCAGTAAAAAGGTAACCGTTCACCGCAGAGATGATATGATAAAGTGTCAAGTTTGACCTGCGAAAGATTTTATGGTATACTATACAAAAAGTATTAACTAACTAAAATAAGGAGGACAAACTTATGACACAAACAA
>JBFLXS010000483.1 GCA_040755795.1 bacterium
TGAATCTTGCTTATCTCATCTACTGCCTTTACTTCTACTATTACTTTATCTTCTACTATCAAATCAGCTACATATATTCCTACTTCTTTTCCTTTATAGAATATCTCTATTCTCTTTTGAGCCTCAACTTTCATCCTTTTTAATCTTAACTCACAAACAACTGAATTCTCATAAACTTTCTCTAAGAACCCACATCCAGGAATATTATGAATTTCAAAGTCAGCATTTAAAATTTGATAGGTTATCTCTTTATACTTAAACCCTTTTTCCATCTACATCTTTTTTAAATACACACAGATTAACTCATTTAATTATCTGTGTTTATCTGTGGTTATCTGTGGTTATCTGTGGTTATCTGTGGTTCTTGAAACACTACTACTCCTTTTGTTTAAATTATATCCATTAATTATGTTATTGTCAATAATTTTATTTAATTTTTCTTTACAATTCCAATAAAATATGCTATTATAAAATAAAGTTAGGCATCAAGAGAAAAACTTAAACATACGAGGAGGATGAAAAATGGAAAAGGATGTTGAAATAAAGTTTGATGATATTGGGGTTGAGGAAGAAGAGAGATTTGCAGGGCAACATGTGGCTATACTCGAGGGCAAGGTAGAGGGATGGGGAAGTAATGTCAAAGAGGCGTTTGATATGGCTAAAAGAAAGTTCCCTCAAAAAGGAAGTGAGGAAATGTTGTTAAGGTTCATCCCCCAGGAAGGTTTGTTGGTTTTATGAAAAGCTACATCTTCCACTATCGGAAGGAAAAGACTAAAGAAGGTGAGATAGTCTATAGACCAGTAGCCTATGTGCATCTTAAAGCCAAGGATGGAAAGTGGTATCTCTTTGACCCGTATATCGACTCAGGTGCAGACCTCTGTTTGTTTACAAGATCAGACTGCAATCTCTTAGGATATGAATTGAAAGAGGGAAGGGAAAGGCTTATTGGGGGAGTCTCTGGAGGTTTAATAAGGACATACATCCATCAGATTCTCTTGAGGATTGGAGAAATTGAACTTACGGTAGAGGTTGCTTTTGCAGAGTTAGAGGAGGTTCCAAGACTACTTGGCAGAAAGGATATTTTTAATCGCTTCCAGATAAACTTTGATGAAGAGGAACTAAAGATCCACTTTACTCCAAAGGAGAAAGGAGTAGAATAAATAAATCAAAGAAGATAGAGGTGATGGGTAGCAATTTCTTAGAGATAGAAATAGCAACCAATAAAAGCCTAAAGTCGCTGCACCTGACCGCCAACAGTGTGGCGGTTTTTCAAAGTTCTATACTCTATCAAAGTTTAGTGTTTTTTTAAAGTTCTGTGCCCATCCTGTTGGCGGCAGGTGAGCTCAATCGTTAAGTGAAACAGAATTACAAAATAAATTAAGGAATGAAAAGATGCAAATAGAAGATACATTGACCAAGAAAAACAAAGAACTATTATTAGCAAAGTCTGATTTTTTATCCACTATTTCGCATGAGTTAAGGACCCCTTTAACATCTATCAAGGCATTCACGCAATTATTATTATCTGACCCTGATGGAAATCTTAAAACACGAATAGAATATTTGAATATAATCAATAGTGAAATTGATAGGTTAACTGTATTGATTAATGACCTGTTGGACTTGACAATGATGGAAGCAGGTAAAATGGAATTTGAGGAAAAGGAGTTAATAATCGAAGAGATTATAAAATCTGCAATTGATGCGGTTAATTCATTTGCCAGGGAAAGAAATATTGAGATAAAAACCGATTTAGAACAAAAATTACCTGCTTTAATCGCAGATGAGGAAAAACTTACTCTACTAATGACCCATTTGTTAAACAATGCGATTAAATTTAATAAAGATAGCGGATTAGTAGAAATTAAAGCAATACTACTAAAAGAGCCTAAAGAAGAGATTCAAATTAGCGTAAAAGATACTGGTATTGGCATTGCCCAACAAAATTTTGAGGTAATATTTGAGAAGTTTAAGAAGGTAGAGGATAATATTTTTCCATCAGGATATCAAGGAGCAGGATTGGGATTAACTTTATGTAAAGAGATTGTAATGCACTACAAAGGCAAGATTTGGGTAGAGAGTGAGTTAAATAAGGGCAGTACATTTTATTTTACATTACCGATAGAAAAAGGTAAGCGTTCGGTGGTGTAGAAGCCTCTCGGATAAATAGGGATTAGGGTTAATTTTAAGGAGTAACAAGTCTGTTAACAATACATGGATGTTTAGGAGGAACTTTTTCATTATTTTTTAATTTTCTTGTTGGTTTTCGTTTGACAGGAAGTAAGAGATTTTTGAGAGGAGTAGGAGATTCTGGGTAGATACGATTTATGAAGTCATAGAAAGTGCCTACACCGGGGACATCATTAGGGTTAAATCCTGAGATGATGGCTAATAAAGGAAAGACTTTCAATTGAGAGACCCATGCAGAGATACTATGGATTTTAAGGAAGGTCATAAGGATTAAGGAGTGGAGCATAGCGATAGGGGCACGCGATTTTTTCCCTCTGGGTTTTTGGGAATAGAGTGACCAAAGTATCTCTTTGGCAGGAGAGAAGTCAAGAAGAAAGACTTTAACAATTTGAGTAGCAGAGAAATATAAGATTTTTTCATTAAGTTGATTTTTACTGGAGTTTCGTGAATTTTCCATGATTCCTTTCTTCTTTAATCTTTGCGTTCTTTGCGGTCGATTTCTTTGCGTTCTTTGCGATTAAAAAAGGATAAACCACAAAGGGAAGAAAATAGGTGAAGCA
>JBFLXS010000484.1 GCA_040755795.1 bacterium
GAATGTGTGAATAAATCCATGTAAATTTAAGTGTAACCTCTCAAGTGGTTTATTTTAATAGAGTTATACATACATTAAAACTTCTTCCTCATCAAAGGGACTATACTTTTTCTTGTCAACAGCCTCTCAAGATGCGACCCTATCTTCTCGCGACCCTATCTTCTCGACCCTATCTTCTCAAGTGCTGTTACTCCTGATGGTGTTAGAGGCAATTAATACTCCCAGCCTGCTTAATCCTAAACCATCAGCAAACAAAAATTTTAAACTTCCATAACTCTTTCTCCACTTACAGAAATTATTCAAGATTTTCATTTTTGAAATACCTCCTTTTAAAATTGGTCATTGGTCACTGGTCATTGGTCAATGAGTATTGACTAATGACCAATGACCATTGACTAATATGATATAAATATAACACAAAAATGGAGTTTTGTCAAGAGGCTGACCGAGAATTTTTTAAAAATATCGTAACTATTCAGCATACCAAGCAAGTAGGAAGTAGGAAAGTAGGAAGTAGGAAAAGGGGAAAATATTTCATACTATTTTACTCTTAATTGATTTAATTAAACCTATAACTCGATATTCAAGTTTTTTTAAGATTAAGTGGTTTATCCTTTTTTAACCGCAAAGAACGCAAAGAAATCAACCGCAAAGAACGCAAAGAAATTAACTGCAAAGAACGCAAAGATTATAGGTTGTTCACCACCCTTTTAATTCCTTCCTTGAGTCTTAATACATCGAAATTTATAAGCAATTAATAATATTTGAAAGTTCGTTTTCGTTTATAGACCTGTTTTCCTTTCTTTGCGTCCTTTGCGAAATCTTCCTTTGCGCTCTTTGCGGTTAAATCTTTATACCTTTAAAAAACTTGAACATCAAGTAATAGAAATAGATTGAAATTTATAGAAATAGGTAGAAATTGATTGTGGAAAACAACAAATTTCCATAAATTTTTATTAGTTTCTATTAATTTCAATTTTTTTAATAATATCTCCCTAATTTCCACATCTCCTTTTGTTACACCACCTGAACGCTTACCCTTTTTTCAATTTCTAATTTTGTCTATCATTCTCCAACCAGAGCGTTTTTAAGGATATTAAGCAAATCTTTAAAATTCGCCTCTCGTGGGTTATATTTTAAAGAAGAAGAAACCCCTTGAACGATAATTGGTAAATCCTGTTCTTGAACACCAAGACTGCTTAAACTAAAAGGTAATTTTAAACTTGAGATAAGTTCTTCGATTAAGACTACGGATTCAAAAGCCGCTCCTTCGGTTGAAAGAGTCATGGTTTGTTTATCCAGAAGATAAGCAATTTGGGCAAATTTTGGAATAGCGGCTTCTAAATTATACTCCATAACATAAGGGAGTAAAACCGCACAGGCCAGGCCATGTGGGAGATTGTATAACGGTCCTAAAGAAGCGGCTAAGCCATGGATAGCCCCCAAACCAGCATTGGCTAATACCAACCCGCCAAGCAATGAGGCTAAAGACATATCTGTTCTTGCCTTTTTATCCTGACCATCGAAAACTACCTTTTTTAAACTTGCACTGACTAATTTAATTCCTTGAAGAGATAATGAATCTGTTAAAAGATTAGCCCCATTTGAAACATAACCTTCTATAAGATGAACTAAGGTATCCATCCCACAAATAGTCGTCATATTTGAAGAAAGTGTAAAAGTCAATGTGGGGTCAATAATCGCTACCTTTGCCATTAACGAATAATCTCGAATGCTTTGTTTAACCTTTTTTTCTTCATTAATAATAACTGCGTTATAAGTTGCTTCTGCACCTGTTCCAGCCGTAGTTGGTATGGCAATAAATGGTAATCCTTCTTTTTGTATTTTTCTACCTTCTTGATATTCACTGCAATCACCACCATCATTGGCTAAACCTGCTACTGCCTTAGCCACATCTAAGGAACTTCCGCCTCCTAATCCAATGACCACTTCACATTCGATTCTTCTAACTAATGATAATCCTTCATCAACCATTTGTATAGTTGGTTCAGGTGTTACTTTATCAAAGAGAATTACTTCTAATCCTGTATCTTCTAAAGACTTACGCACATTATCTAAAATACCACTTTTAGCCATCGCCGTTTTACCCGTAATCAAACATATTTTTTTGCCAAATCTTTTCGCTTCAATGCCAACTGTGGCACTACTTCCCTCGCCAAATATTATCTTTGCTGGGGCAATAAATTCAAATTTCATCCTTATCCTCAACCTTCTTTCTTCTTTAGTGCTTCCAGATATTTCATTCTTAGATTATATAAAACATTCGCTAATATCTCACTTTCTTCATTAGTTAAATTTGCTTTAGTCTTTTTTTCTAATATTCCCAACATATCGATACTCCATCTGGTTCCTTCAAGGTTCACTTTGCTTTCATTAGTAATTGGGTCTTTTATTTCACCCAAATGAATCATTCCAGAAGTAGATAACATAGAAATAAGGTCCAAAAAGTTACCTTCTTCTGGAGGTGTTTCTTTAATTTCATCAGACATTTTATCATCTATCCTCCTTCCTCTTAGGTTTTCCCTCAAATTCATATCTCACGCTAATATGCCTGGTGACGAACTTCATCACTTCATCAACCTGATTGATTAAATCTGTTGTAACCGTTCAGGGCTATACATTAGAAGTGTAAACAAGGAGAAATGGGGAAAAGGGAGAATTGGAGAAATGGCTCAAACTTTTTCTTGCTCCACCCTTCAGACATTAATCCTGGTGTCGTGTTGA
>JBFLXS010000485.1 GCA_040755795.1 bacterium
TAGTAGAAACTAATAGAAATTTATGGAAATTTGTTGTTTTCCACAATCAATTTCTACCTATTTCTATAAATTTCAATCTATTTCTATTATCTTATCTCCATATCATTCTTATCTCCTTATCCCCTTTTGGACACTTTTGATATATAGAAGGGGAAGATTGGATTTTTTTGAAAGTATAAAGTTAGTGAGGAAGATAATATTGGTAGAAAATCATCGACAACCATAGGAACGACATATTGATAGGAACCTTTAAAATATTATACATATCGTATTTAGAAAGGGTGGTGATTTAATTGGTTTCTCATAAAAAGATGGGACTGATTACTGGCAGAGGTAATTTACCTGTGATTTTAGCTCAACAAATAAAAAAACAAGATATTGAACTTGTTATCATTAGCCTGGTTAAAGATGAACAAAATGAACTGCAGGCAATTGCCAATAAATTCTATTCCTTTGAAATTGGTCAGATGCAGACAATAATTGAGACATTAATTCAAGAAGGCATAAAAGAGATTTTTATGATTGGTAAGGTTGATAAAGAAATAATCTTTGATAAATCAAAGTTAGACAATAGAGCAATTGGTCTATTGTCTAAATTAAAAGCCAGAGATGATAACGCCATTATGAAAGCAATAATAGATGAACTTGCAAATGATGGTCTTTTGGTTTTGGACCAAAGGCAATATCTGTCAGATTTATTAGCTCAAAAAGGCATATTAACCCAGATGCAACCAACACAAGAGCAATGGCTCGATATTGAATATGGTCTTTTGATGGCGAAAAGTATTGCCTCTCTAAACATTGGTCAGTCAGTTGTTGTCAAAGATAGAGTGGTTTTAGCTGTAGAGGCAATAGAAGGCACGGATGAGACAATTTTAAGGGCTGGTAGTTTTGGTCAAGAGGGATTAGTTGTGGCTAAAACATCTAAATCTGACCATGATTTTCGATTTGATATTCCCACGGTTGGTATTTCAACGATTAAAACAATGATTAAAGCAAAAGCAACGGTTTTAGCCCTGGAGTCAGAAAAGGTATTAATTGTCCATAAAGATGCGGTGATAAAAGAGGCAGATAAGGTTAAAATTGTCATTGCGGTCTTATAAAAAAATTGGTAACCGTTCACCGCAGAGACGCAGAGAAAAAAGTTACAAAAATTGTACACAAGTTGCGACTCTATTTTAGTAACATTTTAACCATCTGAAGTGAAATTCAAGTAATCAGTTATCGGTGATCAGGTTATCGGTAAAGGGAAAAGATTAATTGGTTGTTACCGATTACTGATTACCTGATTACCGATTACTTTAAATAATCACAATTTATACCCCACTGGAGTATAGTTACCTATTTTACATACTTCCTACCTCAACCTGCTTTACTACCCCAAATTTTTCACCTAATAATCTTTTACCTATTTCGACAAATTTTGAAGAGGCGTCGCTGACATAAAATTTATAGACAGGGGCAGGATTTTGGGGACGAAGTAAGTTATTTTCCTCTAATACCTTTTTTGTCTGGAAGGCAACTTCAATTGCGGAATCAACCAATACTACCTCATTCCCCATAATTTCTTGTAAAATATTTTTTAAGAATGGATAATGTGTGCAACCTAAAATTAGTGTGTCTATTTGATTGTTTTTTAATGGGGTAAAATAGTCTTGTGCGACTAATTTAGTTACTTTATGTTCAAACCAACCTTCTTCTACTAATGGCACAAATAAAGGGCAGGGTTGATTTGTGACCTGAATGGTGGGGTCTATGGATTTAATTGCCTCAAGGTAGGCATTGCTGGAAATGGTAGCTTGAGTGCCAATCACACCTATTCTTTTAGACCGACTTATCTTTATTGCCTTCAAAACACCAGCATGGATAACACCGATAATTGGCAGGCTAAATCTTTCTTTTAATACACCTAAGGCTAAAGATGATGCAGTATTACAGGCAACGACAATCATTTTCACCTGCTGTTCAATAAGAAAGTTAGCAATCTCAAGGGAAAATCTGCGGACAGTTTCTTGAGATTTTGAGCCATAAGGGGTTCGGGCTAAATCACCAAAATAGATTATATCTTCTGAAGGTAAGGTTCTCATTATTTCAGCCGCCACCGTCAACCCACCAACTCCAGAGTCAAAGATACCAATAGGTAAATTTTTATTCGCCATTAGCATTACTCCTTATGAATATCCATCTTGATAAAATAAGGTATTTTGTAATTATTCAGCCACAGATACACACGGATGAAACACTGAAAATTCGTGAATTGTGTCCGGTATCCGTGTCCGTAATCAAAGTTGAAGGCTGAAAATTCAGGTATAGTTCCTCGTCTCTCCTCTCCTTCTCCGTTTCACCCTTTCTCATCTATCCTCTGACTTCTGTATTTATCCGTGTCAATCTGTGTTAATCAGTGGCTGAACAGTTACGGTATTTTTTATATCCTTTTCCATATTCCGCTTTTACCGCCTGCTTTTTTAATCAATTGTATATCTGAAATAGTCATTTCGCGGTCAACGGACTTACACATATCATAGATAGTCAAGGCGGCAATTGAAACTGCGGTTAAAGCCTCCATTTCTACGCCTGTCTTAGCCCAGACAGTAACCTGTGCCTCTATTTCTATATCAGTCTCATTTAGATTAAACCTAATATCAGCAGATTCTATCATTAATGGATGACACATAGGGATTAATTCGGATGTTTTTTTAGCGGCTAAAATCCCGGCAGTTGCGGCAACATTTAATACATCGC
>JBFLXS010000486.1 GCA_040755795.1 bacterium
ACCCTGCGTTGCAGTTGACGGCGGGGGACTGTGCCGTGGTCAGAGTTTTGTGGTCTCTCAAAGTTTTATCTTGCTATCAAACTTTTGTGGTAATTCTCCCCGCCGCACCTGAACTTTATCGTTAGACGAAAGTTGCAAAGTTGATTTATGTGCAGAGAAAATTAAGAGGGGGTAACTATGGAAAATAAAGCTATATATACCACCAAAGAGGCTGCCGACTATCTTGGGGTAAGTCCATCTACTATCTATCGCATAGAGAAACATGGTTTACTTTCTCCTACAAGAACCCCAGGGAGACAAAGACGTTTCAGCCAAAAAGACCTTGAAGAGTTTTCCAGAAAAGACCAAAGCATTGAGACTCCATTAGTAAGAGAAAAGTTCATTCCCTATCAAGTTGCCCCTAAGATTGAACCTTATTTTCAAGAAAATTCAATACGGATTTACAACGATGATTTTTTAACAACAAACTGTGTTAGGGAAAGAACAGTTGATTTGATTGTTACTTCTCCCCCGTATAATGTGGATATTAAGTACAATTCTTGCGATGACAAAATGTCCTACAAAGATTATCTATCTTTTACAAGAGAGTGGCTTGCCAAATGTTATGGGTTAGCAAAAGACGACGGAAGATTTTGTCTAAATATCCCTCTCGATAAAAACAAAGGCGGTCAGCAAAGCGTATGTGCTGATATAACAACAATTGCGAAACAAGTAGGATGGAAGTATCATTCCACAATTATTTGGAATGAACAAAATATTTCAAGACGGACTGCATGGGGTTCGTGGCTTTCTGCTTCAGCCCCTTATGTCATCGCTCCCGTGGAAGTTATCGTTATTCTTTACAAAGAGCGGTGGAAAAAGATTAGTGGTAGTAAAAAATCAGATATTAGTAAAAAAGAGTTTATGGATTGGACAAATGGAGTTTGGACTTTTATGGGAGAGAGCAAAAAGAGAATTGGACATCCGGCACCATTTCCAGTAGAGCTTCCAAGGAGATGTATAAAACTGTTCACCTTTGTAGGTGATACTATACTTGATCCATTCTTGGGTAGTGGCTCTACCTTAATTGCCGCATGCCTTACAAACAGAAAAGGAATTGGCCTTGAGATTGATAAAAATTACTGTGAGATTGCAAAACAGAGATTGATAAGTGAGGCAAAGATAAACCAGCTTAAATTAGAGCTGATAACAGGAGTAGGATGATGGCTGAATCGAGAAAGGGTATTGCTGATTTGATTATGGAATACTTTAGAAACCACCCCAAAGAAGAGCTACAACATGGCCCGGTTGTTGATTGGGTTGAGGAACAATATCTCAAACTGTATGGCAAGAAGCCTCGAGATACCTGGCGTGGGATAAGAAGATTACATCAAGAAGGATTCCTGATAAAGGTAAGAAAAGGTGTGTATAAATATGATCCTGAATTCATCCAAAATAAAGAGTTATATGAATTTCCTACAGAGGTTAAAGAGGCAATTCTTAAAAGAGATGGGTATAAATGCGTAGTTTGTGGTAGAGGAAGAGAAGACGGTATTGAAATTCATGCAGACCATAAAATTCCTTTGGACAAAGGTGGTGAAAACACAATAGATAACGGACAAACACTATGTTCTGAGCATAACTTTCTCAAAAAGAATTATTCTCAGACTGAATTTGGCAAGAGATTTCTTATCAAATTATACAATGATGCAATGAAGAAGAGTGATGAAAGAATGGTTAAGTTTTGTAAGGAGATTTTCGACATTTATGATAAGTATGGAATCAATGGTCATATCCAAAGACCTAATAATAGATGAGGGTTGTTTGAAATCTTTCGTCTAACAAATCGCTGCACCTGACCGCCAACAGTGTGGCGGTTTTGCAAAGTTTTGTGCCCTATCAAGGTTAGTGGTTCTTCAAAGTTTGTGCTCCATCCTGTTGGCGGCAGGTGAGCTTGGTCGTTAGAAAGAAAGTATAAATATTATGGAAAAGAAAATGTCAAATCTCAAATTTAAAATGATGGCCAATATTGGTATGCCAATCCGCAATCTTTTAATGCCTCCAGAAAAAATGTTAGCCGAAGTCGAGATTAAGACAGGTTGTCAAGTCCTTGATTTTGGTTGTGGCCCCGGAATATTTACAATAATGATTGCAGAAAAAATAGGCCAATCAGGTATTGTGTATGCACTCGACATCCACCCTCTTGCAATTAGAATGCTTAAGCAGAAAGCCCAAAAAAAGGGTCTTACGAATATTAAAACAATTTTGTCAGACTGCTCTACATCCCTTCCAGATAACAGCATTGACCTTATCGTTTTCTTTGATGTGTTTCATCAACTTAATAATCAAGAAGAAGTGCTTGCTGAGCTTCACCGACTGCTTAAATCAAATGCGATTTTGTGTTTTAGTGACCATCATATGAAAGAGAGCCAAATTTTGCCCCGTTTTATTGAAGGTGGGTTATTTAGGCTCAAAGAGAAGGGGAAAAGGACTTTTACCTTTGGTAAAGTATGATTATGTTCATAACTTAACATTTTGAAAGGAGTTGGGAACAGAATTAGACACAGTATTATAATGACAAATATCTTTCTAACAACTCGCTGCAGCCGACCGCCAAAGGCGGCGGCTGAGCTCTGTCGTTAGGTGTTCTAAGAGAAAGATTTGATGAAGGTGTAAAAGATGGGCCAAGAAATAACAAAAGAGTGGTTTAATAAGTGGGCTAATGAGTATGATGAGATAATGCCCAAAGTACCAGTATATCA
>JBFLXS010000487.1 GCA_040755795.1 bacterium
TTGTAACTTCATCTGAATGCCCCTTGAAGGTGCGAACCTCCTGACCCGTCTCTTTATCCCAGAGCTTTAAGGTATTATCCCTTGAGGCAGAGAGGATGTATTTACCATCACCAGAAAATACGCCACTAAAAACTGCATCTGAATGCCCCTTGAAGGTGCGAACCTCCTGACCCGTCTCTTTATCCCAGAGCTTTAAGGTCTTATCCCTTGAGGCAGAGAGGATGTATTTACCATCACCAGAAAATACGCCACTTGTAACTGCAGATGAATGTCTAAGGTTAGGGGAGCCAAAGAAACCCACCAGTTCAGGTATTAAAGTAGCGTAGTAATTAAAGTGTTTATCATCAGCATCATATTCCTTTGAATCTAACTGAAGGATATTCTTGAGGCCTGTTGGGAGAACCTTTTCTTCTTTTCTGCGTAAGTTTCGCTTTTCTGTCTTCCAGTCCTCAATGAGGCGGAAATAGACCATCTGCTCCAATAAGGTATCCCTTGATGCGGCTAACTCAGGTTCTGCCTCAAATAAGGAATAATCCAGTTTAGAGAGTAATTCCCTATCTTCAAACCTGCTGGTGGCATTGAAGACGCTGGCATATTCCTTGAGCTTACCGAGGTCATTTTCTCCAAGATAATCAGTAAATCGTGTCAGGAATTTATCCTTGACTGCTTTAAAATCATTGATGAGAGATTGGTGGTTGCGGATAAGGATTTGGTTTCTATAATCATCAGTCTGGTCACGAATAAACCCCTCTGCCTCTATCAAAATACGAAGCCCCATTCCATCCCTCTGCAACTGCTTACTGACCTGGTCATCATTTTTCAGAGCAGAGATTGCCTTTTTTAGATTCTCAAATGATAAGGCAGAAAATAAGGGAAGAATCTCTAATGGGAATAATCCCTCATTAGTCATAAATTCATGAAAACGGTTTAAAAACTCATCTCCCGCTATTTTTGCCAGCCTTCTTGCGGCAAGAAATTCTAAGACAGAGAGATGGATAAAGGTATAGAAATTTGGTGCCTGAGTAATCCTAAGGAGGAAGTAACCTTCAACCAGATTCTTTAAGAGGTCATCAGCACTACTCCCAGCAGGTATAGTAGTGAGTTGCTTGAGGATGTTGAGGATGACATCTTCCTTAAACCGAGAGACAAAACCTTCCCGATAGCCCTGAACTGCATGCCAGACCACCTCCTCTAAGGCATTGATTAAGGATGATAGTTCCTCATCATTTTCAATTGCCCTGGGGTCAAGGGTGAGATTAAATACTTCATCAATAGATTTTTGAAAATCAGGGTTCTTCAACCTATCCCAGATTCTGAGGAGGATGAATAAGGTGATAAAATGGAGTATAATTGGTCTTCTGGCAAACTCACCTTTCTTTTTAAACCAGACCAGCACAAGGGTAGCTAATAGTGGAGTGTTGGCGATTAAGGCGACAACCTCTTGCTGGTCTACTGATGCCTGATTGAATTTTTGTAATAAGTTTTTCTTTCCTTCAAAGAACTTCCTGCCCAGGTCTTGAAATTGGTCAACAGCAAGGGGATTGACAGAGGCAAGAAGGACATCTTCAGAGATTTCAAAAAAGGTGTGGTCGCGAGCAGTCAGGTAGATATGGGATTCAGGTGTAGATTTAAACCATAACGCGACCTTGTTTAATATCTGTTTCTGCTGAGAGGTATTAGTCACCTCATCCAGGGCATCAAGGCAAAAGATTGCCTTTCCTTGAGTTGCCCATTTTCTAACTGTTTCTGCCATTTTAGCCAGAGTTTGCTTCTCTTGGGCAGTGAGCTCCTTGTAACTCCTGCCGGGATAGATAAAAGCAGAGGTGACCAGGTCAACCATAAACTTTTTTATATCTTTTGAAGCGTAAGGGTAATCCTGCTCCCATTGTTCGATATTGGGAATGGTGTGGCAGGGAATAAAGATGGGATATTTATCACTGTTAAATCCTTTAAAGCAGAAATACTTAAGTATAGTTGTCTTACCAACACCTGGTATCCCTTTGATAAAGAGGTGTGGATGACGCTCATAGATTTCATCACACTTCAGGAGATTTTTTTGTTCTGCTTTTTGAGCCTTCTGCCTGCCATACTTCTGAAAGTCGATGATATCCCATTCTTCTCTTCTTTCTTCTGATAGAACCGGGGTAGTTAATCTCAATTCTATGAACTGGTCTTCCATATTCAAGTCAGGATATAACCCGCCGAGTGTCTTTATCTTCTGGACATTCTGCTTTAGCTCATTCATCTTATCCAGGAGGAGTGTGGTGTCTGAAACAGAGAGTATATCTGGTGATAGCAAGACAGGCAGGATTAAAAGGTAGAGAGTAGTCATGGTATCCCTGGCTACAAATGGAGTAAATCCAAAGCCTTTTGATGTTATGTCTGCACTAAACTGCTTGTAGAAGTCTGGTGAAACAACCATCTGTCCAGCCGTGGCTTCTTTCTCCATATCTTTAAATAGAAAGTCAATTTCACCGCCTGAGATGTCTATAATTTGTTGGTGGGAGTTATATTCGGCTTTAAATGAGCAGAAATGTGCTGCCAGCCGAAACTTAATGACAAAACCGCGGTGGATAGTTTCTCTTTTAGGGCTTATTGGAAACTGTTCTAATGCCTCTTGATAGAAATGAACTGCCTCTATCGGGCCATTTCCAATAAATAAACCAGCATCACGAATGTCCTTTATCCAGGTAAAGTTATACTTTGATGAGATAGACTTAATCTTTGTAAGAAAT
>JBFLXS010000488.1 GCA_040755795.1 bacterium
CATAAGGATTCAAATCCCTGAAGAATGGTGCACTCATAGCATTTGGGTCTCTATTATTTAAGGATGTTTAGTTTTCAAAGAACAATTTAAAAAAATAAAAATTAAGTATTGTGTCCCCAGAATTCTCTCATTTTTTTATTTTCACTAATTCTTCTCTCAACCCCATCTGATTAGGATAGTGCTTATCGAAGATTTCCTTACATTCTTTCGATTTGTTAAGTACGGTTATCTCTATCTTACCATCATTTACCGCTTCATCAGCTAATGCTCCTAACATGCCAAACATATTTGGCATTTTGAACTTAGGTCCATTCCATTCTACTTTTAAATCTCCTATATAATTGACCGCAGAATTGGTTGTTAAATCGAAAGTGGCATAGTCTTTAGGAAAATTATAAATGAAATCTTTATAAGCAATTCTGGCAAAATGATTTTTACCTAAAGGCAAATAAGTAAAAATATACCCTGTTTCATCGGTTTTGTATGAATACTTACCCCACATAATTTCGTTAAAGAAAAGAGTAACCTTTTGTGTTACATCTTCGCCGTTATAACTTACACTCAATCTTCCAATTACTATTGCCTCGTTGGGATCCACATTCAGAGTAACAAGTTTTCTAGTTGGTGCGCACCCTACCACTAAAGTTAAGAAAACAAATACAGCAATTATCTTTTTCATTCCTAATTTCTCCTCCTATATTAATTTTATTTAAATGGAATACTCTTTACCATTTCTTCAATCGGTCCTTCGTAATATCCCTGTTTCCCTTTTTTTGTAAAAATAAACATTATTATTTGTTTTAAAATTTCCCCTAAAAAATTTGAATCTTCATCGGTGGTTATCCATGCATAAGAATTTTTCCAGAGGACTCTTCCATCTTGAGTAGAACACATCTCTATAGATAATTCCTCAGAAGTATACATATCTTCATAAGTCTCATATAAAATAGGTCTTTCATTTTCTTCTAAAAAGTCTTCTCTTTCTATATCAGGCTTTAATCTTTTTACGCTATAAGTTGACACAGTCCCTTTGAAAATTGCATCCACTCTTTGCTGTTCTTCTGGTAAATAGTCTACTACTGTAAATTTACCACTTTGGGTTAACTTTTTAATAAATGTATTATAAAGTTCCTCAGACAGATATTCTAATTCTTGAGAGGTTAAGATAGGTGCAACTTCATTTATCGAGAATGGCTTAACCCTCACTGTTCGAATATCATATTGATAATAATTATCAGCTATTTTTAAGTTTTTTGATATTGAACTACATCCTATAATTACTCCTATTAGGGGTACAGATAAAAAAATTGGAGAAAGTGCCCTTTTCTCTCGCAATTCTAAATTTCCCATTCTTTTATTTTAATCACTCCCTCAAAATTTCCAGTAATATAATCTTGCCACTCTTTATAAATCATTAAATCAATTACTACCATTTTAGGTAGTTGACCACTGAAAAGGGCACTTTCAAAAAGAAGCATTTTAGGAGTTATATATCTTCCACTTATAGAATCGGCACTAAAAATACCAAAGCGTCCATTTTTAAACCCAAAAGCTTTCATTGGAATTTCTTTTGAACTATACCCTGTCTTAAATCCTAATCTATTTAAAAGTGAATTTCCCTTTGTATCTCCAGGAATACGACTTAAATCAAGTTGATCAAGTCCTTGAATCTTTGTTGAATATTTTTGATTTAGAGACTCCTTAAACCATCCTTTATTCTCTATTCCCCATTCTAAAGTTCCCACGACTGCGCCACTTACTGCGCCAAAGAATGCCCCTCTTCCTACCATTTTCCAAACTTCACTTCCACTCAATCCATAATTCCATCCCATCGCCGCACCATAAGAGGCACCATAGATAGCTCCTGACATCATCCCTCTTCCTACCGTAGCTCCAAAACCACTGCCTGCTGGAAGCCAAGGACCTGCTAAATGTAAAAGTCCTCCACCAAGAGCACCTCCCATAGCTCCAATCTTTATTCCTTCCCAGATATCACCTCCTGTTATAGCTGCACTTACTCCCCCAACTACAGCACCCCATACAGCACCTTTTACTATAGCAGTTATAAGAGGTACAAACCACTCTCCATTAGGGTCAATATACCTTAGTGGGTTATTGGCACAATAGACATAAGGATTATCACCTGGAATTTGAACTGGGTCTGGGGTAATGAATCTCCCCAATGCCGGGTCGTAGTATCTGGCACCAAAGTAGAATAAGCCAGTTGCGTCTAATTCTTTTCCTGTAAAGGTCGGTCCACCAACAGGCCCTCCACCACCAAAGGGATAATAGAAATACTGCTCGACTACCTTGCCATCCTTGTCACTAATCACCCTTGCTGAGCCTAAGTGGTCATTGTGGTAGTAATATGGTTTTGCTGGACTGCCAAGCGGGTTTTCCTCCAACTTAACCCATAACTGCCCATTGCCATAGACATACGAAGTCTTACTGGTAATAGTTACCTTTTCTGCAGGTGGTGACTCTATCTTATTTACTACTCGTGTGAATTCAAATGCCTTGCCATTCCCAAGTGAGGAAAATGGAATTGTCACCCCTTGTCTCCCCAAACTATCCTCAATCCCTACTTTTACATATCCATCTACACCCTGTAATTTTTGTAACCGTTCAGGGTGTAACGAAGGGGAAATGGAGAAATCAGGGAAAAGGGGAAAAAGTATTCTTATTTTAGTAAGAAAATCATATTATTTAGAATGTCATTGACAACTGATGA
>JBFLXS010000489.1 GCA_040755795.1 bacterium
ACTCAGCACGACACCAGGATTGATGTCCGAAGGGTGGAGCAAGAAAAAGTTTGAGTCATTTCTCCAATTCTCCCTTTTCTCCATTTCTCCTTGTTTACACTTCTAATGTATAGCCCTGAACGGTTACAAATATTCCTATTTCACAGGTCGAAAAATTTTGTAACACTTTAACCAAATGAAGCAGATTCTTTTGTAAGTTTCTAATTTACAAGCACTTACAAACTTTTGTTGGAAAAATTGAGGATACTGCCTGAAATTCCGTAACTTATTACCTGCAATCGGCAAGTAGGCTCACCAGAATAGCATTAACCCCTTGATATATCAGTAGTTAATCTGTTAAAAAATCTGTAGATTTTTTAACAAAAATGATTGACATTGGCCTCCTTCTATGCTATACTTTAGGTAAGTAATTAACATTACTAAAGTTAACATAAAAAGGAGACCAATTATGATTACTTCTTTAACCCCTCAAATAGATACCCGTCCTCGTCAACAACGACGACCAGAAATTATCGCTCTGGAGAAAAGAAAACGAAAATTGGCTCGCAAACTCAGACATGTTAATCTCCAGGTTGAATTCGATAATGATACAGTCACCCAATTTGGTAACTTCCATACCATAGAGACCTTTAAACAAGCTATTGATCTAACAACAGGTATCATTAAAAACAACTTCACGCTTTCTAAACCCATTAACAGCCTTTATTCTGCACCTCAAACATTAGAACATCTGATTGATTGTTGCTGTCTGGGATTACCCCGTTTTGAACATACGGAAACTGGACGCTTTGACCCTGGTTATCTTGACCTTAAACAAATCTCATCTTTCCCATCAGAAAAGGTCTTTCGTGATCTTCTCTCTGACTTTCAACCAACGCATATCCAGGAACTTATCAATATCAATAAAAAGTTAAACCACCTTAAATCAAAGTGGTCAGGTCCTACCTATGTCACCCTTGATTTTGATGATTCTGTTGTCACCCTTCATGGGCATCAAGAAGGTGGCGAAGTTGGTTATAATCCTCGGTATCATGGTCGACCTTCCTTTAAAGTTAAGGTCTGTTTTATTGGTTCATCTAATGAATTACTCCATTTTAATCTTTATTCAGGCAAAGTTCATAGTAATGGTGATTTCCTTCCTTTCTTTCAAACTTGCCTCGACCTGTTACCTCCCAATTATGTGGCCACAAAACTTAGATTAGATAAAGGCTTCTTTGATGAAGATAACCTCATCAAATTTGAAGAGTTATATTTAGAATCTGTCTGTAAAGCTCCTCTAAAAGAAAATATTAGAAAACTAATTACCTCCATTCCTGAAAAAGCCTGGAAGGAAATTGACGAATACACCAGTATTACCAGTAAAGAATTCCTGCTTAAAACATGGAAAAAACCAAGAAAATTTGTCATCCGTAGAGTCAAAATAGACAAAGAGACAAATCAACTTTTCCTGCCCATTAAAGACTTCTATCGCTACGAAGCTGTGGTTACCAATATGGAAGGTGACCCAGTTGAGATTATGAACTTCTATGATGATAGGGCTAATGTCGAAAACAAGATAGATGAAATTAAAGATGGTTTTGCTGTAGAAGAGGCCTCCCAGCATCTTAAAACTCGCAATCACGCCTTTATGCTCATTAAAGTTATCGCCTACAACCTTATGAATTGGTATAGACAGGCGTTGTTGCCTGAAGATAAGAAAAACTGTGAGATTAAAACCATCCGCAGACAAATCATCAATATCCCTGGCAATATCCTCGGCAAGGGTAGATTCCATCGAATTAAACTCGCCGCCAATAAACTTCTTGAGTCTATCATTGAGATAATCAAAACAAATCTTGATGCCTTCTTCTATTTTGTAGCTAATGGCTTTACCCCGGTTCGATGTTAACTACAGCAATTTAACCATATCCACTTTTCAAAGAATTTCAGATACACTCGTATTGTGCCCAAATTATGACTCACTCCCATCTTAATCCTATCTGTTATCTAATTCCCTTCATCTTTTCCTTAATTCTCTCCCCAATTTGTCAAAATAGCCTTCTTTTTTACCCCACTCCCCCCTTTTTACTCAACTACTTGCCGATTTCAGGTATTAAATTCACTATGCGTAGAGAAAAAAATACTTTGGATAGATAGTAAATTTTCCTTGCAATATTATACCACAAATGTTATAATATTGTAAGAGTTTTTACATAGTCTGAAATGTTACGAAAATTTTGTCTATCCATTAAGAGATAACAGACCAATAGGAGGTAATCTTATGACACAAATTATAGACATTTGGGCAAGAGAGATTTTAGACTCGCGTGGTAATCCCACGGTTGAAGTGGAGGTAGAGTTAGAGTGTGGAGAAATTGGCAGAGCCGCAGTGCCTTCCGGTGCATCTACTGGAACTTATGAGGCGTTAGAATTAAGGGATGGCGACAAAGAAAGGTATTTAGGGAAAGGGGTACTAAAGGCCGTGGATGCGGTTAATGACATTATTGCCCCTGAGTTAGAAGGTGAAGATGCCACCTGCCAGGCATTGATTGACCAGATAATGATAGACTTAGATGGGACTGAAAATAAGGAAAAACTCGGGGCTAATGCCATTTTGGGAACTTCTTTAGCCGTAGCTAAAGCCGCCGCTTTAGCCGTAGAATTGCCTCTTTATCAATATTTAGGTGGTGTCCAGGCTAAAACATTACCCGTGCCTATGTTGAATATCTTGAATGGTGGCAAACATGCT
>JBFLXS010000490.1 GCA_040755795.1 bacterium
TCCACTGTGTCTTTTCTTGCAATCGCTGTTGAAACTCAATCATTGACGGATCCTGAAAATGCATCATCGCCAAACCACTCATCACACAATCAGTTAAAGAATAATCTGTCTTCCCTGGTTGACGATAATCCACAATCTCAGAAATCCGAAACGCTGCCTGCTTGACTAAACTCTTAAATCTTAAATGCTTCTTGATATGCATAATTATCTTCCCCTCTTTTTTTTAAGATAGATTATGCCTCTTATTTATATACCACATTTAAGATAAAAAGTCTATATTTTTTCAAAAAACAAAAATCTTTACGAAAAATATATTTCATAATCCCGAAAAACCCTCATAAATACCCATTTCTTATTTTCACCGAGAATTGCTGTCCCACCTGCAGTTCTGAAGAGTAAATTTTCATGATTTTTATTTTTAAGATACAGTTCGGGGACAAGATGGTAGGGGACATTAAAAAAGACAGTTCTCTCCTGTGTCTCCTAATATATCAAAATATTGTAACTATTCAGCCACTGATTAACACGGATTAGCACGGATAAAGACAGAGGATAGAGAAGAGAGGGCAGAAGGCAGAGGACGACAGGAGGAAAAACCTTCAGCCTAACTACGGACACGGATACCGGACACGATTCACGAATTTTCAGTGTTTCATCCGTGTCCATCTGTGGCTGAATAGTTACTTTTAATATTGTTGTACTCGAAAGATTACCCTGATGAAAATCAAAGAGGGAATTGTTGCGTATCGTCCATAGATTTTCCCCTCTTGAGAGAAGTTAGAGGTGTGTTTTTCTCTGCGTCTCTATGTCTGTGCGGTGAATGGTTATCTCACCCCTTCTGGGTTAATGAATTATAGACTTTAATTGTCCCCTCTGCCATACTTTCTAAACTAAACTGCCTTATTATTTTTTCCCGTGCTTTTTTGGCTATCTTTTCAGCCAATGCTTTCTCTTGCAATATCCTGATAATTTCTTGCGTTAAAATCTGGATATTACCAGGCGGGACTAAAATCCCATCTTCATTATGGGTAATAACTGTAGGCACACTGCCAAGATTAGAAACTATCACCGGTTTCTCACAAGCCATTGCCTGAATTATAGTTAAATCATAACCATTGACACGGATAGTTGCATTGACAAAGACATCGGCTAAATTATAAAACAGGGGTAACTCCTCATAAGGCACAAGTCCTGTGGTAATAATATTTTCCCTTAGTCCTGCTCTATCAATCAGTGTCTCTAAATCCTCTCGATAATCTCCATCACCTACGATGATTAATTTAGTCCCTGGAATACTCTTAAGGATAGCAGGCATAGCCAGGATAATGTTTTGGATTCCTTTTTCTTTAGTCAATCTGGCCACACCTAAAATAACTTTACCTGCTTGATTTATTTTGTATTTTTCTCTTAATTCGGTGCTCTTTTTAGGAGCAAATAAATGCGTATCAACTCCATTATAAACCACAAATATATCACTATCCCTGGTTTGATAAAGGAACTTTATGCGTTTTATTTGTTCATTACTTGTAGCAATGATGGCATCGGCTCTCATAAGAGCCTTACGAGATACAAAGGAATAATTATAAATATGATATAAAATCCTGCGTATAGATAAAAAGGCATTTCGTATATCTTTGTAGGAGGAAAGTAATACCCCCCAGGCAGATTTTAGCTCATCAAGGGTTGTTCCATGTAAAGAAATTACCGTTGGGATATTGTATTTTTTATTTAATCCCTTTAGAAGAAAAGGTATTCCTCCACCACTTTGACCATGAACAACATCAAATTTTTCCAGGGTATGTAACCTGATAAATTCCTGGACACTTTTTCTACACCATGCCCACGAATATTTACCAGGTCTTGTTCCTTTTATATAATATATTTCTATGCCATCGATAACCTCGTATTCTTTACCTTGTGGATGTTGGGTGCTAATCAAAATTACCTTATGACCTTTCTGGGCAAGTCCTTTACAAATCATCATCGTATGGTCTTCCAATCCACCTTTGGCATGTACCGGTATAGAGCGGGCTAACATACAAATTCTCATTCTTGATGCTCCTTCACTTTTGGTAACCGTTCACCGCAGAGACACAGAGACGCAGAGAAAAAATAAAATCTATTCACCAGAGACAGAAATTTCCTTTTTTTGTGCATTTCGGATCTTTCGTTGTTTATTAATCTTTTAATACGGACTTTCGACTAACTGTTTTTAAGCCTTTTTAAACACCGAAAAACGCGAAAAACACGAAAAAAAGATATTTCCTCTCTGTTCCTCTGCGTCTCTGCGGTAAATTACCACCTGAACGGTTACCACTTTTGCTCATTTTTGGGAGAATTTTAGCACAAATTTTATCCTATGTCAATAAAAATTTACACCCACCAGCAATTCTCGGTGAAACTAAATAAACAGCCCAAGTAACCACCTTAAAGCCATTTTTTGCTTTTTAAACATCTTCTTCCTCTAAATTGCTTAAAATTTCCCTCTCCTAAACCTATGGAGAATCTCCTTTATCTTAGAAATTGGGCACACTATTCCCTTTATCACAAAATCAAATCCTTATTTAAGTATATTATTTTTCTATCTTATCCCCCTTTCTCCCTTTTCATCCACTTGCTGCCTCAGGTGGCGAAAGAATAAACCACAAAAGCTCCTCCCAACTTTGAAAAATTAATATCCGAATCGTACACCGTAACTGATTCCAATACTCTCTCCGACTGC
>JBFLXS010000491.1 GCA_040755795.1 bacterium
GGAAAACAACAAATTTCCATAAATTTCTATTAGTTTCTATTAATTTCAATTTTTTTAATAATATCTCCCTATCTCCTTAATCTCCACATCTCCTTTTGTTACACCACCTGAACGCTTACCGCAGAGACACAGAGACGCAGAGAAAAAATTAAAATCTATTCACCAGACGCAGAATTCCATCACGAATTTTCATCAGTGCAAGCTTTTGAGGACCAACATATCATGATTGATTAACAAATTTGGTTTTGATGTCCTATGTATTACAAAGATTACCTCAATATCTTTTCTGTTATCTGATTTATTTCTATGTCTTCTCTGTTCCTCTGCGTCTCTGCGGTAAATTACCACCTGAACGGTTACGATAATCCTTCTATCCGTGTTTTTTTACTTTCGATTTATCAGAGGGAAGCAAAAAAAAAGATTGACAAAAAGATGTTAGTTAAGTATAATATAAATGATGTGCGGGAGTAACTCAGCTGGTAGAGTACGACCTTGCCAAGGTTGGAGTCGAGGGTTCGAATCCCTTCTCCCGCTCCAAAATTTCTACCCGGGCAATTTATAGTGACTCATCAGTGTGTTCTCACCATGTTTTATTCAACCTTTGTAGTTTTATTCCTTTTCTGGTCTCATCTAATTTTCATGTAACTATTCAGCATACCAAGCAAGTAGGAAGTAGGAAGTAGGAAAGTAGGAAGTAGGAAGAGGGGAAAATACTTCATACTATACTCAACAACGGCATAAATTAAGATTTTGTAAGTGATCAGTGTGTAATAAAGGGAAAATGGAAAATTGGGAAAAAGGGTAAAAGTGATTCCATTTTTTCTTTTCCCATTTTCCCCTGTTTTTCCCCTTTTCCCTTATAACTTCTCATTCATTTTCTTTCCCTTTCCTACTTCCCTACTCTCCTACTTTCCTACAGGGTGAATAGTTACATTTTCATCTAATATCTAATTCGCGGGTCTAAATAGGCATAGAGGATATCTGCGATTAAATTGGACACAAGAACGATAACAGAGAGTAAGAAAAAAGCCGCCTGGGCTAATGGATAATCGTGAGAGAGCACCGCTTCAATCAAAAGTTTCCCTAAACCAGGCCATGAAAACACCTTTTCGGTCAGCACCCCACCATTCATCGAAAAGGCAAGACTTAATGCCATGGCGGTGACAACAGGCAACATCGCATTTCGAGCGGCATGTTTATCACGGATTGTTTTCTCATCAAGTCCTTTTGCCCTGGCAGTAGTAATATAATCCTCCCGCAATGTTTCTAACATACTATTTCGCATAAGTAACATAGAGCCAGCAAAGAAAAGCAGTGTTAGAACAAAGAGAGGTAGGGCTAAATGGTATAAAACATCCACTATTTTCGGTAAGATTCCAATACTTTTATCTGACCAGATTTCCGGGGTTAGCATTCCGGCTAATGGAAACCAACTAAGTTTATAGGCAAATATCCATATCATTATCAATCCAAACCAGGGAATAAATATGGTATAGAAAAATAATCCAAAGACAGTGATTCCTATTTCCATGCGACTACCTCTTTTCCACGCAAGATACTTCCCCAGTGGAAGCCCAATTAAGTAAGCTAAAATTGTGGCGGTAGTAAATAAAAGGATAGTGTTAGGTAGTTTTTCCATCACAATATCAAAAACTGGTTCAGGATAATAAAATGAGTGGCCAAAATTTAAACTTAAGATATTCTTAAGATAATATCCATATTGAACGAATAATGGTTTATCTAAACCAAATTGTTCACGGATAAGTATCTTTGCCTCAGCGGGTATCTTTGGGTCTAAAATCATTGACGCCGGGTCACCGGGCATTACCCGAAAGAGGATAAACAATAAAGTCATTATAATAAACAGGGTGATTATTATCTGATAAAGCCTTTTTATGATAAATTTGCTTATATTCATATTTTCAAAGAAATTTTATCATAGATTTGGGATTATGTCAACAAAAAGTCCTTAGTTACGAAAAACTACTTGACTTTTTTTTAATCGTGTGTTACCATTTTACGAAGGGGATAGCCATGCGATGCACAAGATGTAATTTTGATAATGATGAAGACGATGGATATTGCATTATGTGTGGCAATAGATTAAAAAATACTTGCCCACGGTGTCATTGGGTTAACCGTGATGGGTCAAAGTATTGTGGTAAGTGTGGATACGCTATCTCGCCAGCACGCAGAACTTCAAGGTATCAGGAACCAGGATGAACAAAAAGGTTATTTCAATAGATAAAACCACCGATACACCTTATTCGCCAGCAATTGCTTTTGGGAATTTGCTATTTGTCTCAGGACAGATAGCAAGTGGTAAAAATAGTTTAGAAGAAGAGATTACAACGGCATTAAATAAATTAAAAAGTATCTTACAATCAGCCGGGTCGTCTTTAGAGTGCGTTTTGAAAACAACCGTATTTTTAAAGGATATGAAAAATTTTAATCTAATGAATGAGATTTATAAAACTTACTTTAAAGCAGAGCCTCCAGCACGAAGTTGTGTTGAAGTGAGCAGGCTCCCGTTTGATGTAAATTTTGAAATAGAAGCGATAGCGTATATAGCACTTATTAATCGAAATTTGACATAGATATGGCTATGAAATTCCAAATCACAAATTCCAAATTCCAAATAAATTCAAATAACCAAAATTCAAAACATTACCCCCATAGTTTGTATTTAGGAC
>JBFLXS010000492.1 GCA_040755795.1 bacterium
ACCGTAAAAGCTGATTAAATCAGAAGAGTGAACACATTTTTAAGGCTGGAGGCTCTAAATGCTTTATAACTGCTGGTAAAATCATAAACTACAGTTGATTGTGGAATTTAGATGCGTTTGCCCTGGGCAGGTAATAAAAGTTTATTGACTTTTTCGTAATTTTATGTAATAATTTAGATGTAGAGATGAGAGGGATATGATTATGAAGCCTCTCGGATAAGTAGGGATTGGGGCAATACTGTTCGGAATAACTTTTGCTTAAACTATTTTTAATTAAAACGCTGTAAGTCGTTGATATTAAAGGAGAAAAAAATTCTAGACATTTTTTCCTTTTTATGTTATACTTGAACTATGGTTAATAGTTCAGTAAAGAAAAGCAAGGGTCGCAAGAAGAAAAAGCCCATTAAAGAAAAAGACCTGCAACGATTTAAGCTTATTCATAAGTTTATTCCTATGCTGGAGCGATTTCATCTGGTTCGTAAGCATCACAATAGAAACCTTCACTCCTGACCAATATATCTGTCTCATTTTATTCTATTTTTTCAATCCTATTCTGAGTAGCTTGCGTGGAATTCAACAGATTTCTCACCTTGAGAAGGTTAAGAAAATGCTTGGTGTTAAAGGGACAAGCCTTGGCTTCCTTTCTGCGGCAAGTACTGTTTTTGATGCTAACCTGATTGCTCCTTTAATCAAAGAACTGGCTAAGAAGGCTATCCCTGTAGAAAAAGACCCTAAACTTAAAAACCTTCAACAAACTCTTGTATCTACGGATGGGACGCTCCTTCATGCCTTGCTAAAGATGCTTTGGGCATTATGGATTAATGACCAAAACAGAGCGGCTAAACTTCACCTTGAGTTTGATATCTTAAAAAGTATCCCTGTCAATGCTAAAATTACTGATGGTAATGGCAATGAAAAAACTGTATTGAGAGAGTTTCTCTCTCCCAATAAACTTTATGTATTAGATGCCGGTTACCGTGAGTTTAAACTCTTTCAGGAAATCATAGATGCCAATAGTTCCTTTATCGCCCGATTGCAAGATAATGTTATCTGGGATACCATCGAACATAAATCCCTAACGGATGATGATAAAAAAGCAGGTGTGCAAAGGGATATGATTGTCCGATTAGGGTCCAAAGAGAAACAGAAGGATCTTATCCGACCAGTGCGTGTTATTGAAATTTTCCCAAGACCCAGTGATTCTGATTACACCTTTCTTTTAGTGACTGAGCGTATGGATCTATCCGCTGAGATTATAGCCCTTATCTATCGTTATAGATGGCAAATAGAGCTTTTCTTCCGTTGGTTCAAATGCATTCTTGGTTGCACTCATTTGATTTCCCTTTCAGAGAATGGAGTCGCTATTCAGGTATACTGTGCCCTTATAGCCAGTATGTTAATTACCCTCTGGACTGGTTGTAAACCCAATAAACGCACCTTTGAGATGCTATGTTTCTACTTTATGGGCTGGGCTAATGAAGAAGAATTAGCTCACCATATCCAAAAACTAAAACAATCTGAAAAAGTTCCCCCTTAAAAATTGATTTATTTCCTACCACAAAACTGATACATTTCTGGGAAGAAAAATTTCGACCTGTATGGTTAGGATTAAGCTGCCAGTTTGAACTCTATATCACCTTGTTCAAACCATCTTTTAGCCTCATTGTTTCTTTTCATCGCAGTTATTGAAGCAAGACCTATTGAACCAGACTTAGACCAACTCATCCCATTATGTTTCTGCCTCTCTGACACAATAAGGTCATTCATCTTCTCTCCTATATTACTCGAATTACGAAGACCTAACTTTTTCCTAACCGCATAACATGGAATATCTCTCTTATTTCTCTCAATGTAACCAACTAACTCTTCTATTGCCCCTTTCTTCTTGACCAAATCTTCATCTAAACCATTTAGCATCTTTATGGCTTTATCTGTCAATCCATGCCATAACACGGGTATAAGATTACTTAAAACTTCATTGCGAATCTTATACCCCTTCATTCCTAAACTTAGCTTCTCTTTGCATTTCTTCTCTAAGTGATGCCAATCTAATATTATCCCTATGTTTCTATGCCACGAAAAGGCTTTTAGTATCGCTATCTTAAGCGTCTTTTGCCCATCTATAAAAAACTGAAGGTGAGCCCTTAATAAATCATTATGGAGTAGAAATGCTACCAATATCCTCAATACACTCACTACCCCATAACCATTTAAAACATATGAACTCTTCCCTTTCTGAACATGAACTATTGTGTTGTGAACATACTTCCTATCTTTACCTTCATCTTCTGCCCCACTTTTGCCTCGAGTCTCTTTTTGCCCTTTCACTCCTACATCATCTATAGTGATATTGACACTTCGTTCAGGATCTTCATAACCTACAGGATTACTCCCCAAATTACTATCTACTCCATATTCCCTCTCACATTCCTTTATCGCCTCTTGAACCTTCTCTTCACTAAATCTTTTATCCCCTTCCCCTCTATACTCTTTCCCCTTATCCTCAAAACCCTCCCCCTCTCTCCACTTGTTCTCTGCCAATATCTTCCTGCTCTTAAACTCTATGAAATCTATAATCTTTTCCCCTTCTGATTCTGTATTGTTTTGTAATGTTTGTGCCGGCGTAGCTCCTTCTTGATGCCGTATCCGATTTATCAGATTAGCTGTCTTCCTATACGAATCCTCTGTGC
>JBFLXS010000493.1 GCA_040755795.1 bacterium
CAAATTCAAGTATAGTGGCTCGTCTCTCCTCTCCTTCTCCGTTTCTCCCTTTCTCCGTTTCTCATCTGTCGTCTGCCCTCTGTATTTATCCGTGCTAATCCGTGTTAATCAGTGGCTGAATAGTTACAAATATTTTTTAATAACTCAACATTAGAAGTTAAGATGCAAAAAATTCCAGATGCTTTTAACCCTATTTTTACCACCTTTGACCAAAATCAAGACCCTAATAGACATAACGAGGCTTTAAATCCTCTTAATTTTTTAATTCAGACAGCCTCAATGTCACCATAAATTAACGAAACTCCAGACCTACAGAAGTATAGGTAGGTCTCCCAAGCCTTCATTCTTCTGCAATTTCTGCCCGCTTTAGTCTGAGGTCTGATGTCTATAGTCTACTGTTTGAATCACAGGCAAAGGTAGTTAATACTCATTTGTTTTTCCTTTTCCATTGTGATAAGTACAATATTGCGTGGGGAGATTACCTTCAATGAATACTTCATATCTGGTTTCCGGGCAATGTTTAGTTGCCAACATACCGGTAGTTGGGTCAATATTGACAAACTTAACTCCCTCTGGTACCGGAAAGTCTGTTGAAAAGGGTGTTGATTCTAATAAAGGAAGGATTTTTTTTATAAACTCTGTCCAGATAGGAGCGGTTACTACTGCACCTGTCTGGCCAGAGCCTAAACTCTTTTGCCCAGAATCATAACCAATCCAAACCCCTACAACTAATTCTGGTATAAAGCCAATAAACCAGGCATCGACATAATCATTTGTTGTTCCTGTTTTGCCCGCTATCGCTCTATCTATTTTATTACCAACCGCATATCTTGCCGTTCCCCGTTGAACTACACCTTCTAACATACTGGTCATTAGGTAAGCGGTTTGTGGAGAAATAACCCTTTCCTTTTTTGTTGTTCTCTTTTCTAATAGGTTTTGGTTACGGTCTTTAATAGATTTTATGGCCATAGGTTCAACCTTAATTCCCTGATTAGCAAAGACACCAAAAGCAGTAACCATCTCTAAGAGAGTAACCTGTGCTGTTCCCAATGCCAATGACGAATCAGCAGGCAGTTGTTCACTTTTAATTCCCATCTTATGGGCATACTCAATGACATTGCTTACCCCTATCTCCTCTAATAATTTAATCGTAGCTAAGTTAAGAGAAAGTTCTAAAGCACATCTCAGGGTAACACTGCCATAGTATTTATTATCATAATTAGTTGGTTTCCAATCCTTACCTTTAGCGCCTAAGTAGGTTTTAGGGGAATCATCAAGAATATTTACAGGGGTAAAACCATAGTCGATAGCGGTAGCATAAATAAAAGGTTTAAATATAGAGCCTGCCTGTCTTTTAGCCTGTATGGCACGATTTAATTGATTGGACGGAGTAAATCCAGAGCCTCCAACCATTGCCTTAATATATCCGGTGGTTGGGTCAATGGCTAAAATTGCCCCTTCTATTCGTGGCTCACCTGGTTTCTTTGCCTGATTTAGACATGCTAATCCATTTTCAAGAACCGATATAGCCACCTCCTGCAGATTTAAATCTAATGTCGTCTGAACATTTAATCCATCAGTATAAACGGCATTTCTTCCATATTCCTGGTAAAGAATTTGGCGAACATAATCAGTAAAATAAAGGGCGTTATTAAATGTAGTTTTTGTCTGAGCAAATTTCTTCTTAGAAATCTCCTTGATTTGAATAGCAAATGCCTCTTTTGCCTTAATCCTTTGTTCTAAGGTAATTATCCCTTCTTCCTCCATTCGTTTCAATACAAATGCCTGTCTTTCAACTACATTTTGTGGATAATTAATGGGGGAATAATATTCCGGGAAAGGTGGTATGCCCGCCAGCATAGCTATTTCAGCAAGGTTTAAATCTTTTACTGGTTTATCAAAATAGTATAAGGAAGCCTCCTGAACTCCATAATTCCCATGACCAAGATATATTTTATTTAAATATCTTTCTAATATTTCATCCTTAGTTAACTTTTGCTCAATTAACAAAGCAATCAATATCTCTCTTATTTTTCTTCGGTATGTTTCCTCATACATTGAAAATACATTTCTGGCTAATTGCTGAGTAATCGTGCTACCTCCCTGGACTATTTTTCCTGCCCGAATATTAGCCAAAAATGCCCGTAGAATACCTGATATGTCAACCCCTTTATGTTTATAGAAATGTTTATCTTCCACCGCGATAAATGTTTCTTTTAACATCTTTGGGATATTATCCAAACTTACCACTTCCCGTTTTTCTTCTGCAAATTCAGCTATTAATTTATTATCGGCGGAATAAAGTTTGGTAGGGAATTTACATACTTCCCTCCCTTCATATTTCAACACAGGGTCTAAATCAGGCAGTGGGCCTATAAAGTTAACAATATACCTTGCTCCAACTCCTATTATCACAAATAAAACAAGAAGACTTATGAGAATAATAAATCTTGCCATTAGATTTTCCTTCTTTTTACCTAAAGAGTATAATAAATTAGTCCCTTTTTGTCAAACCATTTATTGAGTTTTTGATAAAAACCTGGCAACTGAGAGCGTTGCAAATGTCTTTTAGTTATGGTGCGGGTTTGGGGTGAGTTTTGAGTGATAAAAGATGCCAAAACGATAAAAAAGAGATAATTTGCTTAGTTGACATCAAAAAGAGGAGGTGTTATAT
>JBFLXS010000494.1 GCA_040755795.1 bacterium
TCACCACCTTATTTTCCTTCCTTTGCGTCCTTTGCGAAATCTTCCTTTGCGCTCTTTGCGGTTAAATCTTTATACCTTTAAAAAACTTGAACATCAAGTAATAGAAATTTATGGAAATTTGTTGTTTCCCACAATCAATTTCTACCTATTTCTATAAATTTCAATCTATTTCTATTATCTTATCTCCATATCACTCTTATCTCCTTATCCCCTTTCTTACACTTTTGATATATAGCCTGAACGGTTACAAAAATTTTGACCTGTGCAATTAGAAATAAAAGGATAATATTTTGGGGACGCTGTCCCCAAGCCCCTGCTGGGGGTTTTGGGGAACGCGTTCCCCCAATAGGGTCTGGGACAAAACCCCAGAATATCTTCCTTAATTTCTACCTGCACAGGTGGAAATTTTTGTTGACTTTTGAATGATTTTGGCGTATCATAAATTGTAACCGTTCAGGATATAGCCACAGAGCCACAGAGAACACAGAGGGAATATATAATCACGAATGAATCCCGTTAGATGTTCTACTATCTAGTGTGGTGTTGAGTAAATTTTGCACGGCGTATCATCAGATTTCATAACCTGCAAACGGATAATTGGTAACTGGTAACTGGTTAAATAGTTTCGTCCTGAGCTCAGCCGAACGGTATTTAATTACCAGTTACCAATCACCAGTTACCAGAATCGAATTCCGTGCGTTATTTGTTCAACACGACACTAGCGAGGTGAACCCAAATCTCCCTGAACAACAAAAAGATTTGTAGTGCGAGGTGTTAGCCTCGCTTCTGGCAAACCAGAAGGCGAATCTAAAGGTTCGCACTCCATTTATGATGGGATATCACAGGTTAATTCGTGTCCTTATGTGACTAATTTCCTTAATTCTCTGTGAACTCTGTGCCTCTGTGGCTGAACGCTTACAATTCATGAAAGTCCAGCGGTTACAAAGAGGATAACTTAAAGATGCCAGAATTACCTGAGGTAGAAACTATTGTTCGTGGATTACAACAACAGATTATTGGCCAAAAAATTATTAAGGTAAGTGTCCATCTGCCTAAAATTATCAAGCAGGAAACAAAGGAGTTTGCCTCACAACTAAAGGATACACAGATACAGGGCATCAGTCGTCGGGGCAAGATGATTATCATTACTCTTTCAAATAACCTCAGTCTGCTTATTCATCTTAAACTTAGTGGTCAAATTGTTTATACTTCACCCCGGTCACCAATGGCAAATCATACCCACCTTGTTATTGAACTATCTGGTGGTAATCAATTACGATATATTGACCTGCGTCAGTTTGGTTATGTTATCTTAACCAAAACATCGATATTATCTGAGCTTACGCAATTGGCGGGACTTGGTGATGAGCCGCTGAAGATTTCATTATCCGATTTCAAAAGATTAATTTCTACGAAAAAGGGGCGGATAAAGTCGTTATTACTTAATCAATCATTTCTCGCTGGAATTGGCAATATTTATGCAGATGAATCCTTACATCTGGCACGGATTCATCCCCTTCAATTAGCCTCAACATTGACTCAATCGCAAATAAAAATACTTTATCAATCTATCAGGAATGTCTTAAGCGCGGCGATTCTGTATCGAGGTTCAAGTATCAGCAACTATGTTGATTCAAGTGGTCAGGAAGGTGGTTATCAGAGATTCCATCGGGTTTATCAACGGGAAGGGCAAGTGTGCGTTACCTGTCAGGAAAAGATATCGCGAGTAAAAATAGGCGGTCGCTCAAGCTATTTTTGCCCGCATTGCCAAAAACTGAACTTTCGTGTGAATATGGATAAACACAGATAAATTCTAGTGTCGTGTTGAACAAATAACGCACGGAATTTGATTCTGGTAACTGGTGATTGGTAACTGGTAATTAAATACCGTTCGGCTGAGCTCAGGACGAAACTATTTAACCAGTTACCAGTTACCAATTACCAATTATCCGTTTGCAGGTTACGAAACCTGATGATACTCCGTGCAAAACTTACTCAACACCACACTATTATAGCATTCTCTAAATACATATAATAGTTATTAACGAAAAATTCTCATAGAACAGATATAGCAACAGGGTTGATGGTTGATAGTTTATAGTTGATAGTTTCATAGACTATCAACCATCAACTATCAACAATACTAATGTGAACTTTTGGTTAATACTTACTATAATATTGTTATATCTACTTAGAGAACGCTTTACTAGTGTCGTGTTGAACAAATAACGCACGGAATTTGATTCTGGTAACTGGTGATTGGTAACTGGTAATTAAATACCGTTCGGCTGAGCTCAGGACGAAACTATTTAACCAGTTACCAGTTACCAATTACCAATTGTCCGTTTGCAGGTTACGAAACCTGATGATACTCCGTGCAAAACTTACTCAACACCACACTAGTGCGAACCTTTAGGTTTGCCTTCCTGTTTGCCAGAAGCGAGGCTAAAGCCTCGCACTACAAATCTTTTTGTGCATTCGTGTGCATTCCTGTTTATTCGTGGTTATATATTCCCTCTGTGTTCTCTGTAACTCTGTGGGCTATATGAGAGCGTTGCAAATAGTTTTTAGTTATGGTACGGGTTTGGGAGAGTTTTGGGTGATAAAAGATGCCAAAGCGACAAAAAAGAAATAATTTGCTTAGTTGACATCAAGAGGAGGGAATACTATATAG
>JBFLXS010000495.1 GCA_040755795.1 bacterium
GCGGAATAACTAATATTTCAGGCACTCTATCTACAATCTTCCTGCCGAGAGGGTCATATACCCTGAGATTAACAACGAGAGATAGAGCCAATAATGTAGCGGCTGATAGTATATCGTTTATTATTACCACACCTATTCCTACCCCCGCAGAAATTCTACAAAAAGTAGCGGAGAATTTTGGTAAGATTGAGGATATGAAGGCGAAGATGATTGATTTTGGAACGATTACTATAGTTGGAACAAATACAATAGTTAATACATTTGGACCAACTGAAAGAATATTTATGCAGAAAAAACCTGATAAGGTGAAAATTACCTCCGTTACTGGTACACCTACTACCTTTATACTTAATGGTGAAATGGTATATTTATCTTCTGAAGAAATAGGAATTCATCAAGGGAATATAGATGATATGTTTGAGGCTGATATATCTCCATTCCGTAGTTTAGAAGAAATAGTTACGAATGGCACTACTACACTAATAGCAAAAGAGGGGAATACTTATATACTTGAGTTCGAACCTGAGATAGAAGAAATTAGTAAAGTAGTGATATATGTAGATGGTAATAATTGGATGATTATGAAGGCAGAGGTTTATGATTTAGATAAAACACTTAGAGTAATTACGGCGATAAAAGAGGTGTCTTGTATAAATAATATTTGGATTCCGAGTAAGTATGTAGAAATGAAGTTATTAGATGAGGTTACTGTCGCAAGGGAAGTAGTACTTTCTAATATAGAGTTAAATACAGAAATACTTGATAGTGAGTTTGAGCCATAATTAATACACGGATGTGGTAATATATGGAAATACGATAGAAATACATAGAAATATGGTAGAAATATAATGGAAATAAGTGGAAATAAATAGAAATATAGTAGAAATAGATAGAAATTGGTTGTAAAAAAACAATGAGTTTCCATAAATTTCAACCTTATTTCAACCTTATTTCAATTTTATTTCCATGAATTTCAACTTTATTTCTATGAATTTCAATTAAATTGGAGGTAAAAGGTAAAATGATTAAAAGAATAATTTTGATTACAAGTTTAACCTTACTTATTTTCTACTTCTTACTTCTTACTTTTAACTTCTCTCATGCGATGGGTTGGTTATTTGGAAAAAGTTGCCGGAGTGACTCTATTTCTTATCATGCACCATGCTGGGGTGAAAACAATAAGATTTATTTTATTAAGAAAGTAACCTTTGCTGTAGAAAGTGAAAACCCTGATCTAGTTACAGGTGGTACATATTTCATTCATGATGTTAAATACTTCCTTTGTTCGATGAATTATGATGGGACGGAGAAAAAGGAGATTAAGGAAGTAATGTGTGAAAAGGATATAAATAGGTTAAAGAGAGAGTATAAAAGGAGATATCGTAAAGAATGGACTGGTGGGTCAAAATCAGATGCATATATGTCTTATTGTAAAGATACAAATAAATTAGTCTACAATGTAGAATGGGGAATGTGGAGTATAACTGTAGATGGAACAGATGAAAGGTTACTTGATTATGAGGGGATACATCCCTCGTGGTCACCAGATGGGAAGGAAATTGTATATGAGATATTCAAGAAAGGGATTTGGATAATGAATGCAGATGGAGATAATAAACATAGACTTTCTACAGAGAGTAGAATAGAAACATTTGATAACAAAACTTATGTTGTATATGATGATGAATCCCCCATCTGGTCACCTAAAGGTGATTTGATTGCCTTTGTTTGCAATTTCTGGATTTGGGTGATGAAACCGGATGGGAGCGAGAGAAGGAAGGTGTGGAAGACCAGTCATCTCTCTGATTGGTCTCCTGATGGAACGATGATTATGACCGGAGGAAGAATTGTTGACTTAAATGGAAATAGTGTTCAGCTATTTGAAGAAGAGAAAGAAGAATATATTCATGGACTTTGGTCGCCAGATGGAACGATGTGTATAGGAAATAGAGATTTTGTCTTATTTGATAGCAAAACTGGTAAAATAGTAGGTGATCCATTATCAGTTGGAGTGTTACCTCAGAGCGGTAAACATTTTGTATATAAAAAACCTGATAATATTTGGTAGAGGAGGTAGATAATCATGAAAAAGTTTTATTTTGGGTTATTAGTAGGATGTTTGTTATGTAGCAATGTGTGCGCTGAAGAATTTAATTGGGGGAATTGTACCACTTATGCGCCTATGCCGGTATTGTTTATCCATGGGATTAATGCTAATTCATTAACATGGGATATTGTGACTAAAGAATTAGAGAAATACTTTGGGTATAGATGGGTCCGGTTTAATGAGCCAGCTCCAGAGGGACGAATAACACTGGATGGTAAAGCAGTTACTGTAGATCGAGACCATCCCGATGCTCCGCAGAACAAGGTTGTCAAGCATTATTTAGAGGCGTTTGATTATGGTGGGAAGAATAAAGCCGGGAGTGCTAATCCTCTGAATTCACATAATGATTCATCAGCCCCTAACTCTCTTCCTTCTAAGGTGGAAGAAATATTAAAAGCATATTATGGTGATGACTGGCAAAAGAATAAACTCATTATCGTTGGTCATTCCCAGGGAGGACTTATAGGTAGGTATTATCTTCAGCATGGTGGTGCAGATAAGGTTAAGCGGTTTATTAATGTAAATACACCGCATTGTGGCAGTGAATGGGC
>JBFLXS010000496.1 GCA_040755795.1 bacterium
ACCGCTCAACTTCCTCCGGGCAGAATTCAGTATGCACCTCCAGTTCAGTCCGAAGAATGGCTTTATTCCCTTTTATTGAAGTAACAATTCCTTGTTCCATAATCTTTTCTCTTTTTACAGCATAACTCTTCACACTTTACCTCTTCGCCTCAAGGTATCTTCCTCACTGAAAGATTTAACCTTCTTCTTTTTGGTCTCATAAACAGAGACGGATTTAAGACCGACAAAGAAACTCTTGATAACAGTTAGTTCTTCCCTTGATAAGGGATTAACCTTACAAGGCCTAAGAGGTGTATCTATCTGAACTTCATCAGGGCTTACTTCTAAGGCTAACTCTGCAAGTCTTTTAGCCTCCTGTTTGCCAGTTTCAGGGTCAATTACAGCCCCTAAGGCATTTAATTACCTTCCATTTTAAGCTCTCCATAGCATTGCTTCCAGATCTTTTTAATGGTATCAGAAACTTCTCCGTGGCTATACTCGACCACAGGTTTTTTATTAATCAGTGATTCTACCACCATCGGGTCAAATCGGATTTTGCCCACCAGACTATATCCGTTCTGCTGGCAATATTGGGTAATTCTCTCTGCCATCTCGGTATTCAGATCGTATTTGTTGATACAGACCAGGGTTGGGATGCCAAAATGGCCGGCTAATTTAGCCACCCGGTCTAAATCATGGAGTCCGGACAGGGTGGGCTCAGTTACCACCAGCACCGCCGATGCCGCGGTAATAGCCGCAATTACCGGGCAACCAATACCAGGCGGGCCGTCAATAATGACCAGGTTATACCCCCGCTCTTCAGCCAGTAATTTAGCTTGATTCCTTACCAGGGTAACCAGTTTACCAGAGTTTTCCTCGGCAATACCCAGCTTTGCATGGGCCATTGGGCCATATTGGGTTTCAGATATAAACCAATCACCAGCCAGGTTTTCTTCCATTTTGATGGCCTTTTGTTCACAGATATGGCTGCAAACTCCACAACCCTCACAGGAGATAGGATCAATCTTAAAACCAGGTGATATTGCCTCAAACCGACAAACAACTATGCACTTACCACACTTATTACAGGCTCGCATATCCACTTTAGCAGTCTTACCACTTCTAAACTGGTGAGTCTCTTTGACCTGAGGCTGAAGCAGAAGATGCAGGTCTGCCGCATCTACATCGCAGTCTGCCATAACCTTATTTTTAGCTAATGCAGCAAAAGAGCCGGTAATAATAGTTTTACCTGTGCCTCCTTTACCGCTGATAACAACTATCTCTTTCAACTTTATTCCACCTTTCAAACCTAAAATATCCCTTGACAATGCCTGCTCACAAACTGCTGTTATACGCTCTGCCGATCTATTCTCACTACACATTAGATACTGAATATTTTATTGATTCTTGCCTGCCACTCATCTTCAAAAATTACCTGAAATTCAAACTTCTTTTGGGCAAAGTCTAAATTCAATTCCCTCCAATCTCTCTGTTGCCCCAATCTATTACAGAAATCAAAGACATTCTTCTTATAATCAGTATCTTCATTTTTTAGATGTATACCCTTTGCCTCAACTACATATATTTTATTGTAATCATCCTGTTTTTTGTCATCGGTATCAGCAAGAATAAAATCGGGATAAATTCTGTGTTTCTTCCAGCCCTGAACATAATAATCTTGCCTTGATAAATTTCTATACCACCACAGGAGTTTTTCCTGCTCATCGAGGTAAAGAGCCACGGACTTTTCTAACTCGTTAAACTCCTCCTCTGGCACAGAATCAAATAGACTTAACTGTATTGGGGTGTTATCATGCCTTACCAGTAATTTAGAACTCTGCTTTACACTTATCCTCCCTGGCAATTTGTATCCCCCCCTATCAGAAAGTAAAAAAACCCAAAGGACTTTTTGCTCAATCAGCTTTCTAAATACTTGCTCTGATAGTCTATCTTTTTCCCTTGCAGTATATCTGTTTTTTCTAAGATAATCGTTCTGCCAGCACTTGAAATATCCAAAACCTGACGATATGGATGTTCACGATTTTTTAAGCTGGCAAGTGTTTGCCTATAAATTTGTGTGGTTGGCACAATCCATAAGACAATCCCTGTTTGTTTCTTTAGATAAGTCCTATTTATTAAGTCAATGGTATGACAGGCAAGTATTGTCTTGCCACCACCTGTTGGAATCTTAAGGTAGAAATTTGGCAATTCCTTACCCAGGCCATTCTTCCTGGAATGATAGGCTGTTTCAACAACCTTTTCCCAGGCTTTAAGTGGAAAGTTAATTGACAGTTCGGGGTCTTCCTTTATTAGTCTATCATTCTTTGCCTTAAATTCGGCAAGGGAGTCAAGATAATGCTTAATCTGTTCTAATGTCTTTTTTTGATATTCTTTTAGTTCCATTATTGTTCCTTAATAAATTTTAACTTCCGTTCTTTAAAAAACTCAAAATGGTCGTAACCGTTCAGGGCTATACATTAGAAGTGTAAACAAGGAGAAATGGGGAAAAGGGAGAATTGGAGAAATGGCTCAAACTTTTTCTTGCTCCACCCTTCGGACATCAATCCTGGTGTCGTGCTGAGTAAGTTTTGCACGGGGCATCATCAGGTTTCGTAACCTGCAAACGGATAATTGGTAACTGGTAATTGGTTAAAT
>JBFLXS010000497.1 GCA_040755795.1 bacterium
GAGATAAGTGGGAAGTATTATAATCAGGTTAGATCATACCTTAGAGCAGTGGATAAAGAAATAGGGTTACTGGTAAATTTCGCAGACTCCAGGATTGATGTCCGAAGGGTGGAGCAAGAAAAAGTTTAAGCCATTTCTCCAATTCTCCCTTTTCCCCATTTCTCCTTGTTTACACTTCTAATGTATAGCCCTGAACGGTTACCCAGTATCACTGGTAGCCGAAAGTTTTCACGGATTATGGTTGCTTCTTGAAGAGTAAAAACAACTATAACCATATCTTCTGGTGAAATCTGATTTAAGAGAACATCACCTGGTATCCGCCATTCTTTTTCCGATGTCCAATCACTCTTTGATAAGTGATGTAATTGGAATCTAAACCGTTCAGTCGCTGGTAGTTTCTTGAATTTAGATTCAGGGGCATAGATTACTGGTTTAATCGCCATCTTTTTCAGGATATTTCTCCGAATGCCGATTCCATAAGGTTCAAAAGTCCAGCGAATCAAAGCAGGGTTCCATTTACGGATTTTAATCAATTCATTTGGTAGGCAAGCAGTAAATGAAGTTACCGAAGTTTTTCCCCGAATAAGCCGATTACTGGCACGAATAAGTTTTTCTTTGAGAATTCGGCATAAGGTATCAAAAGCCGTATGCCCGGCATCAGATTCACCAGCAATAAGTGATTGGATATATGCAGATAAAGATTGTCCTGGCCATGGTCCAGGGCAGGCACGAGTATAATGAAAGAGATACTCATCTAATTTAACCATATCGAGTTCAACTGGATGGAGTGGAGTGTCCGTGACACTGCCTACCTCAACTGTCTGAAGTGGAGTGTCAATGACACTGCCTACCTCCAAAGACTCTGCACCAGATAATAATAAATTCTGATTGCCTTTTGTGTTCTGGTCAAATCTTGTTGGTCGAAATACGGTAACCTTCTTTTTTTCTGAAAATGATTTAGCCACTAATCTCTGGATATTCCCTTGTGCACAAGCCTCAGCTACAAAGAGATACTCGGCTAAAGCCACTACCCAGTAATCGCGAGTAACCAATCGTTCCTTACGAGATGGTAAGGTAATTTCAGGCAAGAATGGGGAGATAAACAGTGTCTTTTCTAATCTAAACATATTGCTGAATTTATCGTAAAAAGCCTTTTGAAGGTCAGGGGTTAATACCCCTGGTAAATATTCATCCAGAACAATAATCACTGGTGAATGAAGTTGTTTGGCAATAAAGGTAACTATTTCGTAAGTAAGCATGCCGAGGCTGGAAACAATCGTTAGTTTTTTTGCGATTACCTGTTGAGTTAATTTTATTGTTACTTTTAGCCAGCGAGTAGTAGGTGTTACGGCACGAAGTTTATGTGAATTTAATACCGCGGCCTTAGAGGAATTTAGTATCTCTGGATTCCCCTGAGCAAAAAGGACTTGCTCACCAATAAATAACACAAAAACACCATTTTCTAACCATTGCTTTGCTTTTTCTTTTGCCTGATGAATATTTAACCGATGAGCAGAAAAACCATACCTTTCACTTACCTCCGTAATCCAGGTAGACGGGTCATCAAAAATATTATCACTTTTATTGATTTTTATCAGAAAGGAAGAAAGTTGAGTGGCAGTTAAATGTTTAAATTGAGAAAATAAGGCAAGAGTAAAAAGTATGGGAAAAGAAGAGTTATCTTTCAATTTTTTCATACTCCCTGTAATTGGTAACTGGTAACTGGTAACTGGTAATTATACTCCAGTGGGGTATAAATTGTGATTATTTAAACTCGATATTCAAGTTTTTTTAAGATTAAGTGGTTTATCCTTTTTTAACCGCAAAGAACGCAAAGAAATTAACCGCAAAGAACGCAAAGATTATAGGTTGTTCACCACCCTTTTAATTCCTTCCTTGAGTCTTAATACATTGAAATTTATAAGCAATTAACAATATTTGAAAGTTCGTTTTCGTTTATAGACCTATTTTCCTTTCTTTGCGTCCTTTGCGAAACCTTCCTTTGCGCTCTTTGCGGTTAAATCTTTATACCTTTAAAAAACTTGAACATCGAGTTAAAGTAATCGGTAATTTGAGATAGCAGGCTACTGCTTGCTCTTTACCGATAACCTGATAACCGATAACTGATAACCGATAACCTGAGTTGATAGTAACAGGAAATCACAAAATATGCCTCTCTAAAGTATAGTTACCAATCACCAGTTACCAGTACCTTATTCGAGCCAAATGCCTTATCACAATTTCGTGCGTTATTTGTTCTACACGACACTATCAACTCCGTCATTTCCAAGCATACCACAATTTCTTCCTTTTTGCAAGCATTTTTTGTAACCGTTCAGCCACAGAGGCACAGAGTTCACAGAGAATTAGAGAAATTAGCCACAAATGGACACGAATTATAGCACTTATTAATCGAAATTTGACATAGATATGGTTATGAAATTCCAAATCACAAATTCCAAATTCCATTTAGTGAATTAGTGAATTAAGCGAATTAGCGAATTACTAAAATCTAATCTCTAATTCACTAATCTCTAATTCGCTTTTTGGTATGTGGAATTTGGTGCTTATTTGAGATTTGGTGCTTGGGATTTGGGATTTTTTACTTATCCACTCTGAGTAAAATTTTGACT
>JBFLXS010000498.1 GCA_040755795.1 bacterium
TCAATACGACACTAACTTTTGATGGACATTAATACAGGCATTAATAATCCTATCACTTAACTCTTCTTTTCTCCACTTCTCCATCTTCTCCCTTTCTCCTTATTTTTATCCTACCTGAACCCTTACATTCTATTTTCAAGGTTTGACCACGAAGGTTGTCATAAGTAGAGTTGCTGATATAAATCCACTGACAATGCTTCCAATTATCCCCACTAAAAAACTAAATGGAAAATAGATAAATTCTACTTTATGATTACCTGCCGGGAAACTAATTGCCCGAAAGGCATAGTTTGCCCGATAAATCTTTGTTAACTTACCATCTATGTAAGCCTGCCAGCCAGGATAATATGTATCGCTTAAAAATAAAACACAATTCCCATTAGAAGATGCTTCAAGGATAATTTTGTTAGGTTGGTAATCTATAATTTTTATTTTGGATTTTGGATTTTGAATTCGGAGATTGTTGCAAGGCAAAATTTTGGATTTATTTTGGATTTCTGCTTCTATAATTACCTTTCTCATTGGATTAAAATTTAATCTGTTCATTACCTCTAAAATTTTAGCCCTATCTTCGATTACCTGTATCTTTGAGACAAAAAATACCCTTGGCAGACAGGTCATATTCTGGTATATTTTAATTGCGGCATCTTCATACACAAGTTTTAAGTGCGGCATTTTTAATTCAAACTTAGAGATAAGATATTTAACATTTAATAAGTCTAATAAAGTTAACCTTCCTTCTTTTTTAATCAATTCTAAAACCTGGTTGTAGTCATTCAGGGTTAAAGATTCATAGCCTTCGGCATCAAAAATTTTATAGAAAAGCCCTAAATTGGGGACTAAAGACCTCTGGACATTTATCAGTGCCTCTTCCAATGTCGCTCCACGAATGATATGGAAATACTTTTCACTTTTCGGCTCTAATAAGATGCGATAAAAATCCCTATCTTGCAAGATAAACCTTAAGCCCTCTGATTTATATCCATAAATCTTTTGAGGAACAAAGGGATTAATTCTGCTTCCAAACAGAGATAAGTCAAGGATGACAAGACCAACTATCCCAAAATTAAATGCGGCTATTGTAATTTTGTTTTTAAATAACAAAGAGATAAGCAAAATACAGGAGATAATAATTAAGCACACAATCATAAAATTTAAAAAAATGCTATTTGCCCAGGTATCTATCTGAAGGTCAGTTGCATCTGGAAAATAAATCTTTTTTAAAAAGGAAATAGCCTTTTGTTGATTTAAGAAGAAGATTAATGGGATTAATATGGTCAGACCTTGAAAATAGAATTTATTTTTAAAGTCTATTTTCAAGGTTTGACGCCGAAGGTAGTCATATCCAAAACCCGCTAAGATACTACATCCAAATGCGGCAAAAGAGAAAAATTTAACCGGGTATCTAATCATACTAAAACCAGGTAAATATTTATAAAGTAACTCATAGATTGGAAGGAGCCGACCTAAAGAAAGGATAAGAAAAATAAGGATAATTGAGGTAAAGAAGATAACGAGGCGGTTTTTTCTTATAAAAAGCATCGCCGTAAACACAAATAATAAAGGCAAAATGCCCATATAGATGCTCTCAAGCCAGGATTGACCAAACCAGAAATGACTCTCGTCAATAAAATTACCTGTAAAATAAGGTAAGACTAAATTTAATAATTCATGCGGTCCTAATGATAGACTTGTGGCATGGGTGAATTTAACTCCGCCGGTGCGGGTTGAAAATAAACCCATCTCTAAAAAAGGCAATATCTGGAAAAGGACTAATCCGATACAAATTACCCATGGAGTAATCCCTTGAAATATCCATTTTTTTAAAGGTTGTGGTTGAAATAACCAGAATAGGACTAACATAATTAAACTTCCATACAATTGTGTTGGTTCGCCGGCTAAAAATTGGACGGCTAAAAATAACCCGGTTAACATAAGATAAATGTTATGTTTGTTTGTTAAGGCTTTAGTATAGAATAAAAGGATAAGTGGCGTCCATGTAGCGGCACTTAGAGTGGTAAGCATATCAACTACGGATAAAAGAAATCCACCAAACCCGTAGGTAACGCTTGAGATTAAAGCCCCAGTTCTACTGATATTGAAATTACGCATCAATAGATAGGTAAAAATTGAGGCTAATGTAAAATGGGAAACGATAAATAGTTTAATTCCAAAGAAGAAAGGAAAGATGTAGGTTAAGATAGACATAGGATAAAATACTGCTGGTTGTAAAGCGGCTAAATTTGGAATGCCAGCAAATAAATAAGGATTCCAGAAAGGGATAATACCTTCGTTTATGGCAGAGGCACTAAAATAGCGAATTGGATAAAAATACCGATGAATATCACCATATCCAAAGGTAAAATCCGTTACTAATATTCTGGCAAAAAAGAGTAATGTTACGCCAATTAAAATTAATAGGATTGATATATCCTTTTTATTAAACATCCTGGTGAAAGTATAGCAAAGAATATCATTTATGTCAATAAAATCCTGTAACCGTTCAGGCTATATATCAAAAGTGTCCGAAAGGGGATAAGGAGATAAGAGTGATATGGAGATAAGATAATAGAAATAGATTGAAATTTATAGAAATAGGTAGAAATTGATTGTGGAAAACA
>JBFLXS010000499.1 GCA_040755795.1 bacterium
TTGCAAACTCAACCTTCAAGGCATTGTGATAGATGCTCTCCAGAAAACCAGGTCCTAACTTTTTATGGACATTAATACAGGCATTAATAATCCTATCAGTTAACTCTTCTTTTCTCCACTTCTCCATTTTCTCCCTTTCTCCTTATTTTTATCCTACCTGAACTCTTACGAATTGTTGATTATCAGGTTTTGTTGCCCAGCGGTTGTGAAACCAGAGCCATTGGTCAGGATACTGACGAATATATGATTCTAACTTCTTTGTTAATCTTTGCGTATTTTCCACAATGGCGGTTTTTATATTTGGGGTAGTGGTTAATTGACAGGGTGGTTCGATAATAATCTGATGTTGATTATTTTTTATTCGAATATCAAAGATAGGGATTAATTCTGCCCCAGTCCGCATGGCAAAAACTACAGGCCCTGGAGGAGTTGATGCAGGTCTGCCAAAAAAATCAACGAATACGCCACCTTTCCCTCCATCCTGGTCACCAATTATCGTTATAATCTCATTATTTTTGAGAATCTGAAAAATTTCTTTTGGAGCGACTGTGTGAAATATAGTTTTAGTTTTGAACTTAGTTCGTTTCTGTTGAATTAATTTTTCGACAAACACATTTTTTTGACGACGAATCATAAGATTCAAATTATAGCCTTTAAGTATTAAGGCTTCAGTCATAAGTTCCCAATTTCCTATATGTCCGCTATAAATAATAACCCCCTTACCTTTTTTTTTAGCCCGCTCTAAATTTTCTAATCCTTTGATACGCACAAAGTTATCCACATTATCTTTATTAAGTCTGGGGAATAAGATAAATTCAATCAGGCTTTTGCTCATATTTCTAAAGGTATTAATCGCCAATCGCTTAATTTGCTTTTTATCATATTGGTCTTTAAATGCATGTGTGAGATTATCAATCGCCAGTTTTCTTCTTTTAGCATCCAAAATATAACCAATCTCCCCTAACCGGTTAGATAACCAATAATCTATCCGCCAGGGTAATGAAGTAATTAAATCAGATAATATCTTTACGGCGATAAATTCAAGGTAATGTCTTACTTGCATTTATTCAATTTAAACCCTTTTGAACAGTTATACAGAAGCCATCTCTAATATCTCTGGCACAATCTCTTCTTTGCCAATAGCCATGATATGGACGCCTGAACAGATATTTTCTTGTTTTATTTGTTTAATCTGTCTGGCGGCAATTTCTATGCCTTTTTGGAGTGCTTTACCTTTTTCTACGCTTGCCATTTCATCAATAAGTTCTTGAGGAACAGTAACGCCAGCGACATTGGCATTAAGATATTTTGCCATACCAACGCCCGTCAGGACTAAAATACCGGCTAATATCTTCACCTCAAATTGTCTGGCGTATTCCATAAATTTCTTAAGCATGTCCATATTATAAACGGCTTGAGTCTGGAAGAATTCTGCACCTGCTTTGATTTTTTTGCGGAATTTTAATAATTGGGAATCCATACGGTCAGCCTCTGGGGTAGCAGTTGCTCCAATACAAAATTCTACTCCTCCATCTAGTTGGGTCCCGCCAAGGTCTTTACCCTCGGTTAAAGTTTTAACTGCAGAGATTAACTGAACTGAATCCAAATCAAAAACCTGTTTGGAGCCTTTATGGTCACCAAGACTAATATGGTCTCCAGTTAAGCAAAGGACATTGTGAACACCAAGCACATAGGCGCTAATCAAATCTGACTGCAATGCCATTCGATTTCGGTCACGGCAGGTCATTTGTAAAATTGGTTCACCACCATAATCCTTGATAATATGACAGGCGGCAAGAGAAGAAAGTCGCATTACCGATGATTGATTATCCGTAACATTCAACCCATGCACTTTGTCTTTCAACATCTCAATATGATGAACCATCTTCTCAATATTTGTTCCTTTTGGCGGCCCAATCTCCGAAGTAATGATAAATTCGCCTAATTTAAGGGCATCTTTAAATGGCTGTTTCATTATTTTTCCCTCCTTAAGTTTGGTAAATGGTAACTGGTGAATGGTAATTAGTTATCAATTACTGGTTTCCTGCTTTTTAATTTCGTGAAACTCTATTAATACTCGATATTCAAGTTTTTTTAAGATTAAGTGGTTTATCCTTTTTTAACCGCAAAGAACGCAAAGAAATTAACCGCAAAGAACGCAAAGATTATAGGTTGTTCACCACCCTTTTAATTCCTTCCTTGAGTCTTAATCTGGACTTTCGTAAATTTTATGCTATTTCTAAAATTCTCTTTATCCTTATCAATCTGTTTATTTTGTTCAAAGAGGGCAAAATTAGGCTCAAAAGCCTGATGATTTTTTTGCAACTTATTCTTTGAAATTGAGTTGATAAAAAATGCTTTACCTATTTTCTTCCTTTTGTGTCCTTTGCATTATTACTTTGTGCCCTTTGTGGTTTATCCTTTTTTAACCGCAAAGAACGCAAAGATTAAAGGTAAAAGGAATCATAGAAAATTCACGAAACTCCAGTTAATACATTGAAATTTATAAGCAATTAACAATATTTGAAAGTTCGTTTTCGTTTATAGACCTGTTTTCCTTTCTTTGCGTCCTTTGCGAAACCTTCCTTTGCGCTCTTTGCGGTTAAATCTTTATA
>JBFLXS010000500.1 GCA_040755795.1 bacterium
AAAACTTCCCAACTGAAGAAAAATATGGATTGGTGCAACAGATGTGCCCAGCGGCTGTTTCTATTCCAGCAAATATTGCAGAAGGTTTTAAGAAACAAGGCATAAAGAATAAGTTAAATGCCTATAATATAAGCTAGGGATCTCTTGAAGAACTAAGGTATTATCTAATTCTATCTAAAGATTTTAATTATCTGCCAGATTTTCAATCCATTTGGGATATATCTGAAGAAGTGAGTAGGATGCTTATAGGTTTAATCAAATCAATTAAGAGTAAAATAGTATGAAGTATTTTCCCCTCTTCCTACTTTCCTACTTCCTACTTGCTTGGTATGCTGAATAGTTACAGTAATTTAAGAAAAAGAACTCTAAGGAGGTAAAGAAAATGATAAAAAAATTTTTAGCAGGAACAAATATGGTGGTAGTAAGTTTATTTTTTGCAAGCTATGGCTTTGCCGGGATATTAGATGATTTGAAATTAGTAAAAGATGTTGAGAAAATTAAGGAAGAAAATAAAGTCTTAAAAGAGGAAAATGCAAATCTTAAACAACAATTAACCGAGGCTAAAAAGGTTTCCTACCAGAATATTGCCCAGAGTAAATATAGAACTACTGCCTTGATAGCAGATAATTCTTTGATTGATGGGGATAAACAAGGTAGTAATTTAGTTCCTTTGTGGTATGAATTGGATTTTCATTACTCACGGGTAATTGATAAAGTGGTTGTTTATTTAACACCGGCGGAAAAGATGATTGATACCAAATTTTCTTTTCATTATTATGACCCGGTAAATCAACAATGGGAGAATTTAAGAAGTCTTAATAATGAGGGCAAAAATATAATAACATTAACATTTAACCCTTTAACTACCTCAAAATTAAAGATTTATTCTGCAATTAATATTCCTGTTGCTGAGATAGAAGTTTTTGGCTGGGTCATTGAACCCTGAATCTTGGTGGTGTCTTAATCTAGTGTGGTGTTGAGTAAGTTTTGCACGGCGTATCATCAGATTTTATAACCTGCAAACGGATAATTGGTAACTGGTAACTGGTTAAATAGTTTCGTCCTGAGATCAGCCAAACGGTATTTAATTACCAGTTACCAATCACCAGTTACCAGAATCGAATTCCGTGCGTTATTTGTTCAACACGACAATAGCATAATGGTGGAAATAGTGTAAGAAAAGGGGATAGGGGAATTATGGAGATAGGGAGATATTATTAAAAAAATTGAAATTAATAGAAACTAATAGAAATTTATGGAAATTTGTTGTTTTCCACAATCAATTTCTACCTATTTCTATAAATTTCAATCTATTTCTATTATCTTATCTCCATATCACTCTTATCTCCTTATCCCCTTTCTTACACTTTTGATATATAGCCTGAACGGTTACAAAATGGGTTTAAAAGATGAAGGAATAACAGAAGATATAATTCTGTGTTTTATTCGTGTTAATCTGTGGCTGAATAAAATAATAATCAGGCTAACCAATCATTGCAGCGAACGGCTTCGCCGTCGCTGAATTTGGTCGTTAGCCAGATTACTGAGTTAAAATGTTAAGCAGGACAAATATAATGAAAATACCCAATGCAGATCGAGCACTTATTGATATTAAGAAACTACAAGATTATTGCTTAAGTCCTTATCATCCACGAGGTAAATACAAAGCCCATTTATTCAGAGAGGTTTTAGGATTAACTTCAAAGGATGCTGCTGAATTAAAAAGGATACTACTAAACATTGTTCGTACTAATGAGGCAGTAACAACACTTGAAGATCAATATGGGAAACGGTATATAATAGATTCTACAATCACTACCTCAATCGGACAAGCAAGAGTACGCAGTAGTTGGATTATTCTCAGTAATGAGAATTTTCCCCGTTTGACAAGTTGTTACATTCTTAAAAGGGAGAGTAAAATTAATGAATAAATCAATTAATCTACTTGATGTTGTAGCATTAGTCGAAAATTTGCCTGAACATAAGCTATATCGTGGACAAGTTGGTACTGTAGTTGAATTATTAGGTTCAGATGTTTTTGAGGTTGAGTTCAGTGATGATGAAGGATTAACTTATGCAATGTTGCCTCTAATTGCTGACCAATTAATGGTTTTGCATTATCAACTTGCTGAAGCAGTTTAATCGGAGAGTGGAAACCTATTAAAGACCAGAAATCGGGACTAATATCCAGGTTTACATATCGGAGGAGAAGGGTATGAAACCCTTCTCTTCGCCTGGGGGATAATTGCAAGGAAAAAATTATGTTTTGGGGAAAGATTGGGGTCAGACCCAATACTGTTCGGAATGAATTTTTTTGCATAAGTGCATCTGGAGTTTCGTGAATTTTCTATGATTCCTTTCTCATTTAATCTTTGCGTTCTTTGCGGTCGATTTCTTTGCGTTCTTTGCGGTTAAAAAAAGGGTAAGCGTTCAGGTGGTGTAACAAAAGGAGATGTGGAGATTAAGGAGATATTATTAAAAAAAATGAAATTAATAGAAACTAATAGAAATTTATGGAAATTTGTTGTTTTCCACAATCAATTTCTACCTATTTCTATAAATTTCAATCTATTTCTATTATCTTATCTCCATATCACTCTTATCTCCTTATC
>JBFLXS010000501.1 GCA_040755795.1 bacterium
ACATGCAACTTCAATCTTAACAGAGCACTATAATCTTTGCGTTCTTTGCGGTTAATTTCTTTGCGTTCTTTGCGGTTAAAAAAGGATAAACCACTTAATCTTAAAAAAACTTGAATATCGAGTAATACCTTTTGTAAGGTGGCGTGCTTAGAGGATGTTTTGAAAGCAAAGACTTATGTAAACAGGGATAAAGATAAGGCAGTATTAAAACTTATTCAGGATACTATTCGGATAAAGAATAGATTAGAAAGGTAAATATCCGCATAAATTTTTGGGAAAGTAGGACGCAGATGAACGCAGATGAACAGGATAAAATAAAATCCTAAAAATCCTGTAAATCTGCGTCCCAAAAAACGAAAATCTTGCGTCCAGAAAACGAGGAGGTTTGAAAATATGAAGTTATGTGCTGATGTTGTAAAAAAAGATGATTCAAGAATTAGCATTGAGATAAAGAAGGATAACTTTGAGGCATTTTGCAATGCGGTTGGGTTGTTCAAAAAAGAGTTTTTAGAAATATTAGATGCTTCAGAAAATGACCATAGAGAAGGTAGAATAAAAGAGAGAAAGTCTTTATTGGAAATAGGGCTTCACGAAATTATAAAGTAAATAATCGGTTAATTGGTAACTGGTAATTGGTAACTGTTTAACCAATTACCATTTAACCAATTACCAACCATAAAGGACGCGGATGAACGCAGATGAACAGGATAAAAATAAATAAAATAAAATCCTAAAAATCCTGTCCATCTGCGTCCCCAAAAAACGGAAATCTGCGTCCCATACAACCTGCACAGGTAGGCAGATAATTCTACCGAAAAAGTAAGGCAAGCATCCTGCTTGCCAATAACCACCATGTTCTCACAACCGTGGAAGGTTGTGTTACTATAAGGGGAATACACACCCCTACGCTCCTCTCAAGAGAGGAATTAAATAGGGCTTCACGAAATTATAAAGTAAGTAATTGGTTAAATGGTAACTGGTAACTAATTACCATTCACCAGTTACCAATTACCAAACAAAAGGAGGTATTTAAAAAATGAAAAAAAGAATGAATTGGTTTATTGGTTTGCTGATGTTGGGGTTGATATGTTGTCTGCCCAAACTATCCTTCGCTACGCCAACAACTACTCTGCTTATTGTTGATAGCAATAACCACCGTGTGATTGAGGTTGATGCTAACCACAATATCATCTGGCAGTATGGACAAACAGGTGTTCATGGCTCAGGGCCAAATCAACTTTACTATCCTTACGAAGCTGTTAAGTTGACTAACGGTAATGTACTTATCGCTGATTGTGATAACAATCGGGTGATTGAGGTTCAACCTACTGGTACCAGTGCCGGAACGATTATCTGGGATTATAGGCCAGGCTTCTCTCCACGAGATGTAAAGAAATTACCCAATGGTAATGTGCTTATTGTTGGAGGCAATCAAGTACTTGAGGTTACCCCGGTTTATCCAAATACTGCAACTGTTGTCTGGCAATGTGGTAATGGACCTAATATCACTCTGAGGAATCCTTCTGAAGCTGAATGGCGACCTGGGACACCAACCGATTATTACCTTATTACAGATTACGGGAATAATCGGGTAATTGAGGTCCAACGAACCTCTCCAACAGATGGGACTATCACCTATCAGTATGGAGGTACCCAAGGTTCTGGGCCAAATCAACTTTACTATCCCAAAGATGCTATGAGACTGATTTGTGGCACGATACTCATTGCTGATCAAGGTAACAATCGAGTAATTGAAGTGCAACCTACTTATCCAACTGGAGGAACGATAGTCTGGGAGTGTGGTTCTTCTACAGGTCTGCCACTTAACTTGCCTGCTGAAGCTATCCGAATGAGTAATTGGAATACCCTTATAGCTGACACGTATAACCATCGAGTAATTGAGGTAAGAACCAATGATTATCCAGCGTTTACTCCGGCAAGTATTGTCTGGCAACAAGGTCAGACAGGTGTTTCAGGCTCTGGGCCAAATCAACTTAACTATCCTGCTGATGTAGAGGAATTAGGCATAGTCAACATAGCCAAGGCAGAGTATCAGGATTCCACAGGTAAGGATATGCCAACAAAATTTGCCGGGATAGTAATAGAGCTTATCCCACCAGTAGTTAATCTACCAGAGATTGAATTGAGTAAGGATGTCTCCTACATAGGCACAGTAACTATCGGTGCGACATTGACTTACACTATTGCCTATATCAATGTTGGTTCAGGGACAGCACATAATGTGGTGATTACCGATATGGTGCCAGATGGGACAGGGTATGTTACAGGTAGTGCACACGAGACATCTGGCCCATCAGCCAGTGAATCCTATTCGCATGATGGTGGGTTAACCTTCGATCCATACGAGACATCACCAGTTACACATGTGAGATGGACGATAGATGAAGTACCACCTGGTGTAAACGGAACATTAGTATTCGAGGTAGCGATTAAGTAGTTTTGGGACAAGGTAACCAGGTAAAAATCACCGCAGAGATGATATGATAAAGTGTCAAGTTTGACCTGCGAAAGATTTTATGGTATACTATACAAAAAGTATTAACTAACTAAAATAAGGAGGACAAACTTATGACACAAACAACATATTTACC
>JBFLXS010000502.1 GCA_040755795.1 bacterium
TCTACGGATGAAGATAGAAGGAGAACCGATGTTGACCGCCAGTCGACTATTTCGAGAGATAAATGGGTTAGGATATGCAGGTTCAAGCAGATTAGTTAGATTGTATGTAGGAGAGATTCGAGTTAAGAAAGAAAAAGAAGCGACAGTGAGATTTGAGACATTACCTGGACAGCAAGCTCAAGTAGACTTTGATTTTTACAAGAGGGTAAAATTTACTGACTATGAGGAAGCAAAATCAGTATCACGGTTCAATATGGTATTAGGATATTCACGGATGTTGTATTATGGGTATTATTTCAGGCATGACTTAGAGAGTTTTATTGATGGACATATAAGTGCGTTTGAGTATTTCGGCGGAGTGCCTCATGAGATATTGTATGACAATGTCAAGTGTGTGGTTATCGAGAGGTATGATGATAATGGGATTAGATGGAACAGTCAGTTTTTAGATTTTGCCAGGTATTATGGGTTTAAGCCATTGGTATGCCAACCATATCGAGCTCAGACTAAAGGCAAGGTAGAGCGTCCTCACCAGTATGCAGAAAGGGATTTTTTTATGGGGCAAGAATTTAAGAATTTGGCTGATTTGAACAATCGGTCTAACAACTGGATGAATGAGGTGGCTAATAAACGCATCCATGGAACTACTAATGAGATACCTGTGATACGGTTAGAGCAGGAAAGGGAATATCTTTTAGCCTTACCATCAAAGAGGTATGAATACTATCAGGAACTATCCCGTAAAAGCAGTAAAGACTGTTATATCTCTTATCAAGGTAATCGGTATTCAGTTCCGTATAAGTATGCCAATAACAAGGAATTATCAATCAAGGTTAGTCATAGTCAGGAGAAGATATTTATTTATGCTGGAGGAGATTTAATAGCCAGTCATAATCTATGCTTCTGCAAAGGGCAGATGATAACCAATCCTGAGCATATTAAGGGGATTGTGCCTAAGCAAAATAGCATAGAAGGACAGAGGATATATGGAGAATTTAGTTATCTTGGTGAGGCATATAGGAGGTATTTGTCAGGGTTAAAACAAAACAAGGTAGAGCATTTAAGTTGGCAGGTAAAGAAGATATTAGAATTAGTGTATAGTTATGGTCAGGATGAGGTAAATGCTGCTATAGAGCGAGCCTTAAAATATGAGGCTTATGGTTATAGTTATATTCGTAACATCTGCCAGGAACTGTCTAAGTCGAGGAGGGGAGGTGATTTTGTTTCGATTAAAGAGATATTGACAGATATGTTAAAGCAGTATGGGATACCAGAGGTAGAAACCAGGTCATTAAAGATTTATGACCAAATATCAGAATAAAGGAGGCAAAAGGATGGGTAAATTAACGAGTTATGAGGAGTTGCAAGAGAAGTTAAGCAGGCTGAATTTGATGAGGATAGGACAGACAGTAGATCAATATTGTCAGAAGGCATTGGATGAGAAACTTTCTTACAGTGAATTTTTAGCCCAGTTACTTGATGAAGAGATAGCTCATAAACGAGAGCACACATTGAGGTTCAGGATACAGATGGCACAATTTCCATTTAAGAAGACGATAGAACAGTTTGATTTTTCATATCAACCATCCATTGATAAACGGAAGATAGAAGAGCTGGCGACATTACGGTTTGTGGCTAATGGAGAGAACATAATCTTTTTAGGCCCGCCTGGAGTGGGAAAGACACACTTAGCCATAGGATTAGGGATAAGGGCTTGTATGGAAGGGATGAAAACATACTTTATTACTGGAGATAAGGTAATACATAAACTGATAGCCAGTTTATCAGACAATAGTTTTGAGCAGAAGATGAGGAGTTTTAAGCAGCCGCATTTACTGATTATAGACGAATTAGGATATTTAGCATTTAATCAACAAGCAAGTAACTTCTTTTTTCAGTTGATTTGCAGCAGGTATGAAAAAGGGTCAATAATCATAACCTCTAATAGGAGTTATAGTGAATGGGATAAGATATTTAGTGAGCCTGTAATAGCCAGTGCGATACTTGATAGGTTATTGCACCATTCTATAACTATAAATATTCGTGGAGAGAGTTACCGATTAAAGGAGAAGAGGATGTTTTTTGAGAAAACAAATTATAATGTTGCAAAGAACGAGATTTTTTAGTATAATTATACTCAATAGATGTTCTTCTGGTGATTGAAATAAGAAATTTCGTAACACAAATGCGTTGGGGGGTGGGTCAATTTTCATTGCCAAATTTGATGGATTATTGGAGCCCCCTGGGTCAATTTTCAATTGCCAAAAATGGCTCAGTTTTCAATTGCCATTGACACTATTAACTCCATCAATAATTTAATTATCCTATCATCTACTGATTTAAAAGTCCCATCTTCTCTTATAATAGAATCTCCCAAACCAGGTATTACTTCTAATACTATAATTCTACACATCCAATGTCTTTTTTTATCCTTAACTGCCTCTATCATAAATGGTAGTCCTGGACTACCAATTCCATCTACTAAGAGCCTATCCGAAAAATAGCTTAAGATAATGTTCCCCTTTGCCGATTTATATAGAGAAGGGTTTTTACTCAATCTATACTGAAAAAGGAGGGGGACAAGATGGCTGATGGAGAAATGGG
>JBFLXS010000503.1 GCA_040755795.1 bacterium
AGGTTTGCTTGACACCGTGAAGAGTGATAATTCACAATTCACAATTGACAATTCACCATTCACCATTATTAAGGAAATTTAGGGAAGAAATTGTGAATGGTGAATTGTGAATGGTGAATGGTGAATACTTACGATTTATATTTATACGCTATTTCAATTCCATGTCTGGCTTTGGAATAGTCAGGGTCTATCTCTAATGCTTGCTTGAACTTTTCAATCGCCTGGTCATACATTTTTAACATATAATAAAAACTACCAATATTATAATAACTTTGCGGGTAGATTGAGATGAGCGATTGAGTTCGTTCATCTTTAAATATCCTTTTATCGACTGCCCCACGACATAAAAATCCTTTATTTTTATCCAGTTCTTTTTTAAATTTTTCCACAGGGACATCTTTTTCCAATAACTTGCAGAATATCCCTTGAGGAACCAAAGAATAGTTTGTAGCCATGGCGGAATCATAAATTTTGTAAATAGTATGAGAATTAATATTATTGGTGATGATATTGTAGATTCGCTTTATTCTAATTTCTTCCAACTGCCGCATTTTCACCCCTAACATATCCTGAATTTCAAAAGTAAAGGCTAAATCAGGATATTTATCTTTCCATGTTTGAACATACCAATCATAATGAACTGCCAGAAATGGAACATCAATAAAAACTGCCTTTGGATGTCTTTGTTCCACATAATGACTATACCACAGAGGATAGGCGGTATCATCTGTTTCTAAGAATATTATAGATTTCTCTTCCATTGGGGTTAGAATATTCCTGAGCAAATCAGAGGCAAAATAGTATTGACTTCGATTACTCTCGGGATAATTGGTAGTTAAAGGAATAATCGGCAATGATAGGAATAAAAAGTAAATAATCCCAGTGTTTTTCTTATTACTCTTCATCAACCAGAGCAGAAGATATTGGACACCAACTCCCATCCAGATAGCAAAGACGATAAATGCTGGTAAATAATAATCTTGAATATTGGGGATGTTATAAAATAATGAATAAAGGATATTGGTTATTAAAATCAAAGATAAAAAGACAAAAAGACGCATTGAATACTTACAGAGAAAGAACCCACCTATTAACCCAAACCAGATGAGATAAATCGTCCATTGATGTGGAAAAAATTGGGCGAAAGAGGTGTAGAGGCGACCAACGGCTTCAGAGATTTCAAAGTATCCACCAAATTGCTCGGCGGTGATATGTTCTATAAACCTTTTCCATGTATCCGGGTCTCCCATGTTAACAAGCGGATTAACTATTGCCCGCAAAGGAAGATAGAGATATAAGAAAAGAGGGGAAATGAAACAGCAAAGAAGTTTGACTGAGGAATGAAGGGTGATGAGTGATGAATATCTACATTTATAACATTCAGTCAGGATAAAAAATATGCTTGCTGGAATTAGGTAGATAGTTTGCATGTGGTGGGTAAAGGATAACCCGAGAGTGAAGGCGAAGAGATAGAGTAAGCGTTGAGCCTTGAGCTCGGAGCGTGGAGTATTTTTCTCTGTGCTTTGTGCTCCACGCTCCGTGCTCAGTACTTCTGCCCATTTTAGTAAGATGAAGATTATGAAGGTGACAAACAAGGCGTTGAGTGTGTATTTTTCAGCAATTACTGCTTGTTGCCAGAAGGTAGAGGCAAAGGTAAGCATTAATGCTCCAACTATCGCCGGAATGAGACTAAAAATAGAAACGGAGAAAGGGAGAATTGGAGAATCGGAGAAAACTTTTTTTACTGTCCACTGTTTACTGGTTACTGCCAACTTTAAAATGATAAAATACACCATCATACAAGATAAACCCGCACATAGAGCCGAGAGCATATTCATCCGATAGGCAATATTACCTATCGGTAGAATAGTCATCCATAGTTTTCCAAGTAAACAATAGAGTGGATAACCAGGTGGATGTGGAATACCCAGAAGATATGCACAGCTAATTAATTCACCAGTATCCTGAAGTGCCACATCCGGGGTAAGGGTTTTTAAATAGGTAAAAAAGGAGAGTAAAAATACAAGAATTCCGCCTATCTGCCCATAATCTGGTTTAATATTCTTCTTTTTTAGTTTCCTCTTTCCCATATTTTAAAATATTATCAGAGGAATTCACTCTTGTCAAATCTTTTTTTGGTAAGCGTTCAGCCACAGAGGCACAGAGTTCACAGAGAATTAAGGAAATTAACCACAAATGGATACGAATTAACCTCTCACATCCCATAAATGTAGTGCGAACCTTTAAGTTGACCTTTTGGCTTGCCAGAAGCGAAGATAACGCCTCGCACTACAAATCTTTTCGACCTGTGCGATTAGACTAATTCATCGCACAGACGCAAAGGAAAAATAAATGTAAAACAGGAAATGAAAAATGGGAAATTTTAGTCCTTCGCAAGACTCATTACCTTTCAGTTAGACATTTTTATTGGAGATTATCCATTTTACATTTAACCACACAGGTCGAATTTTTTGTAACCGTTCACCGCAGAGATGATATGATAAAGTGTCAAGTTTGACCTGCGAAAGATTTTATGGTATACTATACAAAAAGTATTAACTAACTAAAATAAGGAGGACAAACTTATGACACAAACA